>DASQPR010000040.1:0-2129 GCA_035643815.1 Micromonosporaceae bacterium
GTGCCGCCGGCCGAGCTGCTCGTGTGGTTCGACGAATCGCGCGCGCGACTGCTCGAGGTGTTTCGGTCGCTCGACCCGTCGATACGCCTGCCGTGGTTCGGCCCGCCGATGAGCGCGGCATCCGCGCTCACGGCTCGTCTCATGGAGACGTGGGCGCATGGCCAGGACATCGCCGATGCACTCGGCGTCGTACGGCAGCCGAGCGACCGGTTGCGGCACGTCGCGCATCTCGGGGTGACGGCGCGCGCGTTCAGTTTCGCCGCCCATGGCCGGTCCGCGCCCGACGCGCCGGTACGGGTCGAACTCGCCGCGCCGAGCGGTGAGACATGGACGTGGGGACCATCCGACGCAGGTGATCGGGTCACTGGACCGGCACAGGATTTCTGCCTCGCCGTTACCCAACGTCGACATCTCGACGACACCGACCTGCGAATCGAGGGTCCGGCCGCTACCGAGTGGATGTCGATCGCGCAGGCATTCGCCGGTCCGCCCGGATCGGGGCGCCAGCCCGGTCAGTTCGCCTGACGCTGTGCGGTCGCGGGCCTGGCGTGACCGTGCCCACAGGTCGGTCTCCGCGCGCCGTACCCGGGTTAGATTCGCTGAGGGTCTGGGTCGTGGAGCGCATATCGCCAATCGGGAACGGGGTGTCGGGTGTCGGAGCCGATGGGCACGGGTCCGGACTGGACCGAACCCGGCGCGTATCTCGTCGCCCCCGACGTCTGGCGGATCCCGGCCGTGTTGCCGCTCGACGGTCTCCGCGCCGTCAACATCTACGTTCTGACCGACGCCGGCGGCCTCACGCTGATCGACGGCGGCTGGGCGTTGGACGCCGCACGTCAGGCTCTCGTCGACGGCCTGGCACAGATCGGCGCCGGACTCGGTGACATCAAACGATTCCTCGTCACCCACGCCCATCGTGACCATTACACCAACGCGATCGCGGTACGGCGGGAGTTCGGCACGCCAGTGCTTCTCGGCGCGGGCGAGCGGGCCACCATCGATCGGCTGACCGGGCCGAATCGGGACAAGTTCAGTGACCAGTTGGCCAGCCTGAGCCGTAACGGCGCCGCGTCGGTGGTGGAGGCGTTGACGGAGATCGGGTCTGGCGGCGGTAGTGGTCCGCAGGGATTCGAGCCACCGGACGAATGGATCGCCGACGGCTCGGTTTTCCAGGTCGGCGACCGTACGCTCGAAGCCATCGCGACGCCGGGACACACGCGCGGGCACGTCGTGTTTGCCGACAAAGCCGCGGGTGTCCTCTTTGCCGGCGACCACGTCTTGCCTCACATCACCCCGTCGGTGGCGTTCGAGGTCGACCCGTCGCGGCTCGGTCTGCGCGACTATCTCGGCTCGTTACGCCTCGTTCGGGCGTTGCCGGACATGGAGCTGCTGCCGGCGCACGGACCGACCGGCACCCGCGTGCATGCTCGCGTCGACGCGCTACTCGCTCACCATGACCGTCGGCTGGTCGATATGGCGGATGCGCTCACGGCCGGTGCGTCGACCGGCTTCGACGTGGCCAACCAGATCGGCTGGACACGTCGCTTGCGAAAGTTCGCCGATCTCGACCCGTTCAACCAGATGCTCGCCGTCTTCGAGACCGTGCTCCACCTCGAACTGCTCGTGGCACAGGGACAAGCGGCGGTACGGGAGGTCGACGGCATCCGGACGTACTCGGCGGTTGGCTCCGAGTCGGATCAGCCCGCCCGCGCCCAGAACAGTTGGTGACCGGAGTCGCCCTCTGGCACGAACTCCTCCGACTCGATCCGCAGACCGGCGCCGGCGAGCCATCGGCGGTAGGTGGCCGCGTCGGCGTGACTCCACCACATCGGCGCATCGCCACCGAGCCAGGCTTCCTCCGTACCCGTCCACGCTTGCGAACCGGTCGTGGCCAGAAACCAGCCACCGGGCCGCAAAAAGCGGCGGACGTTGGCCAGGATTGTCGGTTGCTCGGTTTCCGGCACGTGGATGAGCGCATATAGGCAGACCACCGCGTCGAACGATTCGGGCCGGAAATCAACGTCGATCGCGTCGGCCCAGACGAATGTCGCGCCCGGAACCAGCGACCGCGCGCGTTCGATCTGGACTCGACTGACGTCCACTCCAGTGACGGAGAAGCCCCGTGCCGC
>DASQPR010000041.1:0-2354 GCA_035643815.1 Micromonosporaceae bacterium
ACACCCAGATCGGGTCGGGGCCGGCCGCAACCGCTCCTCCCACGCCGCGCATCCGGACGACGATGCGCGAGGATGGAACGAGTCGCACGGTAACAACGTGCCGCACCGTAACCCAGGGGAGTGTGTCATCAGCAAGCGCAATCAGCCGGAGGGCGGGCAGGCGCCGATCGTGCAGCGGATACGGATCCGCTACGCGAAGCGCGGGCCGCTGCGATTCACGTCACATCGTGACTTCGCGCGTGCGTTCGAGCGTGCGATCCGCCGGGCCGGCGTGCCGATCGCGTACTCACAGGGGTTCACGCCCCACCCCAAGATCTCGTACGCCAGCGCGGCGCCGACCGGAGTGGCGAGCGAGGCCGAATACCTCGAGATCGGCTTGCAGGCGCCGGTTGACCCGGACGAGTTGCGTCGGGCTCTCGATGCCTCGTTGCCACCGGGGCTGGACATTCTCGACGCCGTGGAGGCCCACGGCGGCAATCTGGCCGAGCGGGTGGATGCCTCCCAGTGGTTGGTCGAGTTGCCGGGCCTGGACGCAGGCGCGCTCCGCGACGCCGTGCGGCGATTCCTAGATGCGCCGGAAGTGCCGGTCGAGCGAATGACGAAACAGGGCATGCGGGCGTTCGACGCCCGGGCGGCCGTCGTGTCGATGTCCGTCCGGCCGGAGCCACCCGACCCGGCGACACCCGGTTCGTCGGCGCCTTCCGAGGTCAGCCACGATGAGTGTGCGATACTTGAGCTAGTCGTACGGTTGGCGTCACCGACCGTACGGCCCGATGACGTTCTGTCCGGCCTGCGTGTGGTGGCCGCTCTGGAACCGCCGGCGCCCGCCCGGGCAGTCCGGCTGGCGCAGGGCTCGCTTACCGCAACGGGTGAGTTCGTTGATCCGCTCGCCGCGGATCGGGACGGATCGCGTGCTGGAACGCTCACCGGAGCTCCGCCAAACGCGGCGGAGTAGGCAGACTTCGCCTGCCCGCAACCGTGGGCAAGCGGGATTTCATGGGACCGCCCGTGTGGCTTGCGTTCAATCGCGCCCGGGCGGCCAGAACTGGAGAACGTGCGAATGCTCGACAACGAGCCGCAGAACGGATCGGCCGAAGCGGCTACCAATTCCGGCACATCGTCCACGGGCGACGAGACCTCGACCCCAGCCCGTCGCACTACCCGCCGCCGATCGACAGCGAACGCTGCGGCCAGCGCCGCGCCGGCCGAGACAGGCTCGGGCGAGACGTCCGCCGAGGCGCCGTCCGACGAGACCCCGGCCCGGCCCGCTCGCTCCCGAGCGCGGAAGGCCGCCAAAGCCACCACGGGTACGGCACCTGACGCCGCTCAGTCGGCGGAGACCGAATCGCCGTCGCCAGCGCCCCGCGCAACGCGTCGCCGCCGGGTGGCCGAAACCGGACAAACGGCACTTGACTTCGAGGTGCCGAGTGACACAGGATCTGCGGCCGCGACCGCGGACACCGAAGCGCCAGCGACCGAATCGGCCGAAGCAACCGAACCGCCGGCCCGCTCCCGTCGTCGGCGGAGCACCGCCGCCCCGTTCTCGGTGACCGAGCAGGTGTCCGGCCCCGAGACGGCTCCGGCCGAACCCGAGTCGTCGCGTCGCGGTCGGGTACCGGTGGCCGCGCTCTTCGTCGCGCCAATCGTCGACGAGCCGCCGGTACGATCCGCTCCCCCGGCCGCCGAGCCGGCCGCAAGCGACGAAGGCGCCGCACCGCGGTCGACGTCGTCGCGGCGGCGTACCCGACGTACCCCCGAAGAGCCGGCACCGACGACCGCCGAGACGGTCGACGAAGCCGACGACGACGAGGACGATGAAGAATTCCCTGGTGAGTCCGCGGCCGCGCGGCGCCGCCGCCGCCGTGGTCGTCGTGGTCGCGGGCGGGGCAAGGGGCCGCACGACGACGCGGAGGGTGACGACGAGGAGACGGCGTCCGACGCCGCCGACGACGAAGACGTGGCCGAAGAGGGCGGCGACGGAGTGACCCGCCGCCGGCGCAAGCGCCGCCGTCGCGGCGCGGGCAGTGGCGAGGAATCCGAAACGGATGACGGTGTAGTGACCGTCGTCAAAATCCGCGAGCCGCGTCCGCCCCGCGATGAGGTGCAGGGCGTAACCGGCTCGACGCGTCTGGAAGCCAAGCGTCAGCGCCGTCGCGACGGTCGCGATCAGCGCCGGACCCGTCCAGCGATCCTGTCCGAGTCGGAGTTCTTGGCCCGCCGCGAGGCGGTCGATCGCGTCATGGCGATCCGGCAGAAGGGCGACCGCACGCAGATCGCCGTGCTTGAGGACGGAGTGCTCGTGGAGCACTACGTCACCCTGGCGTCCAGCGGCTCGATGGTCGGCAACGTCTACC
>DASQPR010000042.1:0-9834 GCA_035643815.1 Micromonosporaceae bacterium
AGGGCGACCGGAACACGGTCGTCGAAGGATTGGACGAGGTAGACAGTGAAGCTGATCTGGCACCAGGCGGCGTGGGATGAGTACTTGGCCTGGCAGGAGACGGACCGCAAGATCGTCCGCCGCATCAATTTGCTGATCCGCGACATCGCTCGTGGCGGCGACGGTGGCCTCGGTAAACCCGAACTGCTCCGTGGTGACTTGTCCGGTTGGGCATCCCGGCGTATCGACGGCGAGCACCGACTCGTCTATCGCGAAACCGGCGGCGATATCGTGATCGCCGCTTGCCGCCGGCATTACAAGTGAGCCTGGGTCATACACGTCTGTGCAATTATGCAGCCGGATCCGCACTACCGGTACCCGCGCGCCAGGCGGTCGTCCCCGCTGCCTACGTCTCGTTCCCCACCTCGCGGCCAGGCACTCCGGACGATCGCCAGGTTGTCGGCATAGTTCGAGTCATTGCTCGTCAACTGCAAGGCACCGGAGTCAGCAGATCAGCGGTCGGTTGATTGGCGGGGAACTTCAACGTCACCGACGCGGTGTTGTCTGTGCCGAGCGAGTCGGTCCCGGTCGGCGAAATCGCCATCGTGAACTTCACGTTGTGGCCGGGCCACGCGCTCGCGCTGAACACCTGCCCACCCGTACGGACGGTGAAGGTCTTCGGCAGCGTCGTCGCCGTCCCGGTCGTGTTGTAGTTGTTGGCGTCGTTGCTCATCTGCCACGGCAGCGGATCGGCGGCGTCCGGGCCGGTGTGGTCGATCGTGAACTCGACGTTGACGAACAGATCGCCGACCTGGTCGGTGTCCCAGGCGCAGCTTCCGGTCGCGGTCACGTGATAGTCATCGGGCGGATACGTGAAGACGCTCTGGCTCGGCGACGGCATCGCGGACGGGCTGCCGGTCGTGCCCGATCCGCCGTGGCCGCCGCTGCCCTGTGTCGACCCATGGTTGGTGTTGGGGCTCGGCGCCTCGCTGAGCCCGGTTGGCGCCGCTCCGACGCCGGCATCGCCCGAGGCGTTCACGCCATCGCTCAGGCTCCCGGTGCCAACGACCGCGGTGTGCGCGCACGCGGCGAGTGCGATGGCCGCGATGGCGCACGTCGCCGCTGTCCCAAAGCGTCGTCGGAAAATCATGCGCGGACCGTATCGGTCGACATCGTTGCCGTCGACGGACTGACGCATGCCCGACAGTGCCGATCAGTAGCGGAGCAAACACATGGCCGGCCCCGGTGTGGGCGGTCCAGCCCGGTCTAGCCGCGGGCGACGTGCGTGTCGGACAGGGTCGCGGCGCGCAAGTCCTCCCACGTTCCCTCGACCGCGTGCACGGCAATGCCGGCGGTCTGTAAGGCGGCCTTTGCGCGCTTCGTGCGGTCGTCCAACCTCACCGACAGCGCCGACATGGTCGGGTTATGGCCGATGACCAGGGCAATGTCGACGTCCGAGGGTAGGTCGCGAATGACGTCGAGAGCCGCGTTCACGCCGCCGTAGAGCAGGTCGTTCTCGTACCGTACGGTCGGCGCGACCGAGGCGCCGGAGTCGGCCAGCCCGATCGCGACACCGTGCCAGGTTCCGCGCGTACGCACGGCGGGCGAGCACAGCACGACGTTCGGGACGAGGTCGCGCGACGCCAACCACCGGCCGGTCGCCTCGGCGTCATCGCGGCCACGGGGCAGCAACGCACGTTCGATATCGGGAAGCGTCTCCGATTGTTCGGCCTTCGCATGGCGCATGATCACCAGAGTGCGTGGCGATGTCATGACCTCAGCCTAGATGTCGGCCGGCGTCGCGGATGGCGTCCCGCGCGGCTCGTGCAGCCGGTTGCTACCGGAACAGTGCGAAGTAGATCGCGACGTGATGGCAGAGCGCGGCCAGCAACGTGCACGCATGGAAGAACTCGTGGTGCCCGAACGTCTTCGGCCACGGATTCGGTCGGCGCAGCGCGTAGAACACCGCGCCGACGGTGTAGAGGACGCCGCCGACCAGTATGAGAACCAGCGCGGTCGGGCCGCCGTGGCGAGCGATGTCCGGCAGCACGAAGATCGCTACCCAGCCGAGCGCGATGTAGATCGGGGCGGATAGCCACCGGTGTCCGTGCGGCCAGACGAACTTCGCGGCGACGCCGACGACCGCACCGCCCCAGACGACCGACAGGATCACGATCGCTGTTGTGTGTGGCAGAAGCAGCACGGAGAACGGTGTATAGGTGCCGGCGATGAAAATGAAGATCATCGAATGGTCGAGCCGCCGCATGATCTGGTACGCGCGCGGCGTCCAGCTTCGACGATGGTAAAGGGCGCTCGTGCCGAACAGCAGACAGACGGTCAGGCTGTAGATCGCGCAGGCGGTTGCCGGTCGTACGCCGCCGCCGACCGTCGCGGCCAGGGTCACCAGCACGACGCCGGCGACGATGGCGACGAAGAACGCGTACACGTGCAGCCAGCCCCGCATCCGCGGCTTGTTGATCTCGAAGACCCGGTCACGCCGGGGCCGCGGACCTGACCGCGTGGCGGCGTCGGTGGGCGGGGGCACGTCAACAGGTTACGGCACCGTAAGTTACTAATAAGTAGTGAGTGCGCCCACCGGGTGTTCTGCGACACTCCGATGCATGGAGATCCGTCCGGTCGGTGCGTCGGCACTCCTCGTCGACCTCGGCGAAAACGTCGACGGGAGCGGTGACGCGGTCGATCCGGCGTTGGTCGAGGCGTGGCGGGTGACACTCTGGCGACGTCGCGCGGCCGGCGACTTCGACGCCGTCGACGTCGTTCCCGGCGCACGCACCGTTCTGCTCGATGGCCTCGACGACCCAGTCGGGCTCGCGGCGAGACTGCCCGGTTGGGCGCCGTCCGTGGGCGAGGCGTCCGCGCCGGGTCCGGTCATTGAGATCCCCACCTGGTACGACGGACCGGATGTTCCCGCTGTCGCGCGGCACTGGGGCGTCTCCGAAGAGTCGGTCGTCGCACGCCATCGGGCCACCGAATTCCGCGTCGCGTTCGGCGGTTTTGCGCCCGGCTTTGCCTACCTGACTGGTCTTCCACCCGCGCTGGCCGTGCCGCGGCTCGACACGCCCCGCACCAGGGTGCCGGCCGGCAGCGTCGGGCTGGCCGACATCTACTGCGGGATCTACCCGACCGCGTCGCCCGGCGGTTGGCTGCTGATCGGCCGTACCGACGCGGTGCTCTTTGATCCGGAACGCGACCCGCCGGCGTTGCTCGCCCCCGGTGCGCGCGTTCGTTTCGTACCGGCCGTGACGTGACCGGAGCGCTCGACGTCCGCTTCGCCGGGCCGCACACCACGATCCAGGATCTGGGCCGGCCCGGGTTGGCGCACCTCGGCGTACCCCGGTCGGGCGCGCTGGACGGTCCGGCCCTGGCGCTTGCAAATCGCCTCGTCGGCAATCCGGTGGATGCGGCCGGGTTGGAGATCACGATGTCGCGCTGCTCGTTGCGGGCCACGACGTCGGTGACGCTCGCGGTTACCGGGGCAACGGCGCCCATCAGGATCGCCGGCCGTCACCACGCGCACGGCGGACCGGTCCCGGTGCGCGCCGGTGCGCTGGTGGAAATCGGCCCGCCGACCGCTGGCGTCCGGACGTACGTCGCCGTGGCCGGCGGCATCGACGTGCCGCCCGTCCTGGGCAGCCGCTCCACCGACACGCTGTCCGGCCTCGGGCCGCCGCGCATACGTGACGGGGATGTGTTGCCGGTCGGCCCGCCATCGGGTGGTCGGGTAGGGACGATCGACTTCGTACCGCCGCCGATGCTCGGGCCGCCGCTCTTGCGCATTCGGTACGGTCCTCGGGATGACTGGTTCACGCACGCGGCGCGCGAACTGTTGGAAACCCCGTACACCGTGAGCGTGCACAGCAACCGAGTCGGCGCGCGACTGGCCGGGCCAACGCTGGCGCGAGTCGATGCCGGGCGGCAGTTGCCCAGCGAAGGGATCGTTGCCGGTGCCGTGCAAGTCACCGCCGACGGGCAACCACTGGTGTTCCTGGCCGACCACCCGACGACCGGCGGATACCCAGTGATCGCGGTCGTCGACGCTGCGGACCTGCCGCGTCTTGCTCAGGCGCGTCCGGGCGATACCGTGACCATGCGAGCTATCCGGGAGGGTCATGGACCTCAACGCTGATCTTGGTGAAGGCTTCGGCGTGTGGCGTCTGGGCGACGACGAAGCGTTGCTGGACGTCATCACATCAGCCAACGTGGCTTGCGGCTTCCATGCCGGCGACGCGGGAACCATGCGCCACGTGTGCGTCGCCGCGGCGATGCGCGACGTCGCGGTCGGCGCCCAGGTCAGTTATCGCGACCTGGCCGGGTTCGGCCGGCGACGCATCGACTACGACCCCGGTGAGCTACGCGACGACGTCCTGTATCAGATCGCCGCGCTGGACGGCATCGCGCGCGTCGCCGGCACGCGGGTCAGCTACGTCAAGCCGCACGGTGCGCTCTACAACACGGCGGCCGACGATGACGCGCAGGCGAACGCGGTTGTGGACGCCGTCGCCGAGTACGACACGAGGCTGGCCGTGCTCGGCCTACCGGGGTCGGCCTTGCTGCGCGCGGCCGACGCGGCCGGCCTCCGCTGCGTCACCGAAGGCTTCGCCGACCGCGGCTACCTTGGCTCCGGTCGGCTGGTGCCTCGATCGCAGCCGGGTGCACTCGTGGTCGATCCGATCGTGGTCGCCATCCGGGCGCTCGCGATGGCCGAGGGTGAAATCGTGGCCGTGGACGGAACCGTTGTGCGGCAACGGGTCGAGTCGATCTGCGTTCACGGAGACACGCCCGGCGCGGTTGTGCTGGCGACCTCCGTACGGCAGGCGTTGAGCGATGCCGGCGTCGTCGTGTCGCGTTTCGGGCCTAGAGGCTAAGGCGCGGGGCCGGCAGGATCGGTTCAGCCCTGGTCGAGGCCGCGCAGGATGAGCGGCAGACGCGTGGCGCCGTCCGGCCCGACACGGATCGGGACACCCCAGTCCTGCCGGGACAGGTGGCACGCCGGGAAGTCGCCCGCCGCATCGCACGTCGCCGCTTGGGCTACGACCTGCAGGACGCCTTCGGTCACGCCGTCGGCGATCACGAGCCGCCGCGACAGTTCGGTCGTTGCGCCCGCGCCGTCGGCCAGCAACTCCGGCGGCGACGCGCTGACCTGCAATCGAGTCGACGGTCCGAATGACTCGTCCAGCTTTTCGCCGGGAGGTGGCGTGAAGATGATGTCGAGTGTCACCTCGCCGGGCGCGAGCCAGGTCGGCGGCCGTTCCGTACGCATCCGGACACCGTCTGCCGTGATGCCGGCCGACTCCAGGGCACCGGGGGCCAACCGGGTCAGCCGATGGGCGCCCGACTCGACGACCACGATCCCGCCGTCCGGCGTACGGACGATGTCGCTCGGCTCGGCGAACCCGGTCGCGACCGTCTCGACCGTACGGTTTCCGTTGCCGTCGCTCGGCGTGATCAGCCGTACGGCGCCGTTGTACGTGTCCGCCACGAGCACCGATCCGTCGGGCAGCCCGCAGACGCCGAGCGGATGTTGGAACAGCGCGGTCGCGGCCGGGCCGTCCATCAGTCCGAAGTCGAAGAGTCCCTGACCGGCTGCGGTGTGCATCTCGCCGTCGAGGATCCAGCGGATCGCTGATGATTCACTGTCCGCAATCCACAGTCGACCGCCCGCGGCCGACAGGCCGGATGGCTGGGCCATCCATACTTCGGCCAGTGGACCGTCCCGGAGCGCCTCGACGGTTGTGCCGGCATATACGCCCGCGGTTCGCTTGATCGGATCGAACCACCAAAGCTCGTGGATGCCCGCCATGGCGACGATGACCTTGTCGTCGAACCATGCGACGTCCCAGGGCGAGGACAGGTCGACCGAGACGGCATCATGGGGCCCAGGACCGGGATCGGATCGCCACGGGTTGCCGGTGCCGGCGACCGTACGGACCGTGCCGTCGTCCCGGCTCAGGCCGCGGAGCAGGTGATTCACGGTGTCCGCCAGGACGATGTCGTAGCCGGCGATCTCGGCCACGTGTTCGGGCAACTCGCACAGCCCCTGTGGCTCGCTGAATTGCGCCTGGTCGGGCCGGCCGTCAGCGCGACCGCGTTTCCCGGTGCCGATCCGCCGCCGTACGGTCTCCGCGTCCGCCTCGAGTTCGACGATCGTGTGCTCGGCCGAGGACGAGACGAGGAACGTGCCATCCGCGGTGACCATCGCTTTGCCCGGGAAGCGCAGGTCGCCGTGGTGTACGGCCGGCGGCACGTACGGTCCGTCGCCGCGGTGGAGGGTGCCGTCCGCGTCGTTCTTGGCGACGAGCCGGTTGATCAGCCGCTCCAGCCCCTCGGCGTGTCCCTCGCCCGCCATGCTCGCGACCAGGTAACCGGTCGGGTCGACGACCGCGAGCGTCGGCCATGCCTTGGCCGCGTACTGCTTCCAGGTGGTCATCTCCGGGTCGTCGAGCACGGGATGCGCTACGTGGTACCGCTCCACGGCAGCGGCCAGAGCGATCGCGTCCTTCTCGTAGTCAAACTTCGGCGAATGCACCCCGATCACGACCAGGACGTCGGCGTACTTCTCCTCGATCGCCCGGATTTCGTCGATCACATGCAGGCAGTTGATGCAGGCGAAGGTCCAAAAGTCGAGTAAGACGATCTTGCCTCGAAGGTCGGCAAGGTGGATGTCGCGGCCGCCCGTGTTCAGCCAGCCACGGCCGGTCAACTCGGGCGCCCGTACGCGTGCGCTCTGCATGGTGACCATCGTGCCGCACTCAACGACCCGCGTGCGCCGGGCATCCCAGAGCGGCCCGAGCCGTGCCCTATCTAGGAGGTTCTGCCCGCATAGATACCGTTTAAGAGGCAAGATTCGTTTCAAGCCACGGTACGTACGGGGTGCGAATAGGGGGTGGCAGCGATGGTGCGTTTCCTCATTCGCCGGATCGTCTACCTGGTGCTCCTGGTCGCCGTCGCCACGACGCTGGCCTACATCCTGGCCGGCACCCAGCTGAATCCGCGGCTGCGATTCGAGGGTCGTAACCCGCCGCCCTCGGAGGCGTCCATCACCGCGACCCTCAACGAGCTCAACATGAATCCGGACACCCCGGTGTTGCAGCGCTACGCAAAATGGGTCAACGGCGTATTTCACGGCGACCTCGGCGAGACCATCCTCGGCCAGTCCGTGAACCAGCAGATCAGCACGCGGATCTGGGTGAGCCTGCGGCTCGTTCTGATCGGCTCGATCATCGGCGCGATCGTCGGCTGCGCGATCGGGGCGTACGGTGCCGTGAAGCAGTACCGATTATCCGATCACGTCGCCACCATTCTGTCTTTCGTCGTGCTGTCGATCCCGACGGTCGTGCTATGCAAGCTTGTCCAGCTCCTGGGTACGAGCATCAACAGCGCGACCGGCGAGACGGCGAACGGCTCGCAGATCTTCTACACCGTCGGCGAATACTCGCCCGGCCAGGGTTCGTGGACGTCGTTTTCGGATGTGATCGACCGCCTGCAACACGGCATCCTGCCGACCCTCGTGCTCGTGATCGCGGCGGCCGCGTTCTACAGCCGGTATCAACGAAGCTCGATGCTCGACGTCCTCGGTCAGGACTTTCTACGGACGGCGCAGGCCAAGGGGTTGACCCGAACCCGAGCGTTGATAAAGCACGGCCTGCGTACGGCGCTCATCCCCCTCACCACGTTCTTCAGTTACAACCTGGCGCTGCTGTTCATCGGCTCGACGTTCGTGGAGATCATCTTCAGCTGGCATGGGATGGGCGAGTATCTGGTCACGTCGATCACAACGCAGGACATCAATTCGACCGCCGCCACGACGCTGTTCGTCGCCATACTCGTGCTGCTCGCGGGGTTCCTGTCCGACATCGCGTACGCGGTTCTCGATCCGCGCGTGCGCGTCTCCTAGGCGGGAGGAGCGAGGATGACGACGCCGTCCGAGCCGGTCCTGCTCGCCGAGGAGGAAAACACCGCGGCCGACATGACTTCGGTGTCGCGCGGTCGGCTCGTTCTGCGTCGCTTCTTCCGTCGCAAGATGGGCGTCCTGGGTCTATTCGTGGTGCTCTTGCTCGTCTTTCTCGCCTTCGTCGGCCCGCATCTGACGCAGTGGAATTACACCGAGTTCGACGTGAACAACGTCTACTCGCCGCCGTCGAGTTCGCACTGGTTCGGCACGAACGATCTCGGCCAGGACATGTTCGCCCGGACGATGCGGGGTCTGCAGAAGTCGATCTTCATCGGCCTGATCGGCGCCGTCATCTCGACCGGGGTCGCCGGGGTGCTCGGCGCCATCGCCGGCTATTTCGGCCGCGCGACCGACCGGGCTGTCGTCGTGCTCATCGACTTGCTGCTGATTTTGCCGTCGTTTCTCATCATCGCGGTGACGTCACCGCTGTTCGTCGGCAAGCCGTGGCTGATCTTCGTGGTCCTGCTTGCGGCCTTCCAGTGGATGCTCACGGCACGGGTGGTACGCGGCCTCACGCAGTCGCTGAAGGAGCGCGAATTCGTGTCGGCCGCCCGGTTCATGGGCGTGCCGGCTCGCAAGATCATTGCCCGGCACATTCTGCCGAACATGGCATCGTTCCTGATCATCGACGCCACGGTGAACGTCAGCAGCCTGATCCTCGCGGAGGTGGCGCTGTCCTACTTCGGCTTCGGCATCCGGCCACCGGACGTGTCACTCGGCTCGCTGATCGGCCAGTACGCGAACAACGCCGACACGTACCCGTGGTTGTTCTGGATTCCGTCGACGGTCCTCGTCGTGCTCGTCCTCGCGGTGAATCTCGTCGGTGACGGGCTGCGGGACGCGCTCGACCCGAACTCCGCGATCAGCTGATGCGCGCCGCGCAGCCCAAGGCAGGAGGCAAGCCATGACGGTGACGAACAGCGCGGCCAGCGTGACACATCCGGTAGATGACAGCGCACCGCTGCTCGACGTGAACGACCTGCACGTGACGTTCGGCAGTGAAGCCGGCGCGGTGACCGCCGTCCGCGGCCTGTCCTACATCGTCGAAGCGGGTGAGGTCCTGGCCATCGTCGGTGAATCCGGCTCCGGCAAGTCGGTCTCATCGCTCGCCATGATGGGCCTACTGCCCACGAAGGCGCGGATCGCCGGTTCGGTCCGATTCCGGGGGCGCGAGCTGCTCGGGCTGTCCGATAAGGAGATGTCGAAGATCCGCGGCGACAAGATCTCGATGATCTTCCAAGATCCGCTGTCCGCGCTCACGCCGGTCTACACGGTCGGCGACCAGGTCATCGAGGCAATCCAGATCCACAATGACGTGAGCAAGACAGTCGCTCGCAAGCGCGCGATCGAACTGCTCGACCTTGTCGGCATCCCGAACCCGTCGCAGCGCGTCACGTCGTTCCCGCACGAGTTTTCCGGTGGCATGCGACAGCGAGCGATGATCGCGATCGCGATCGCGAACGACCCGGATCTGATCATCGCCGACGAGCCGACAACCGCGCTCGACGTGACGATCCAGGCCCAGGTGCTGGACGTGTTGCGTACGGCTCGGGAGGTTACCGGCGCCGCGATCATCATGATCACCCACGATCTCGGCGTGGTGGCCGGTTTCGCCGACCGGGTCGCGGTCATGTACGCCGGCAAGCCAGTGGAGACCGGCCTGGTCGACGACGTCTACTACCGGCCGCGGATGCCGTACACCCTGGGGCTGCTCGGCTCGATCCCACGTCTGGACCAGGGCGAGCGCTCCCGACTCACACCGATCGAGGGCACCCCTCCGTCGCTGGTCGCGTTGCCGGCCGGCTGCCCGTTCGTTCCGCGCTGCCCGATGCGTGTCGCGATCTGCGAGGAGATCGAGCCCGATCTCGATCCTGTGCCGGCGG
>DASQPR010000043.1:0-8913 GCA_035643815.1 Micromonosporaceae bacterium
AGGTCAGCCCGTTGCCACGGTGTGACGACGGCGCGGATTGGCACATATCGCCGGGCAAAGTTCACCGAACTCGTACAGAATCCGCAATCACCGTCGAAGATCAGCACTGCGGCATCCACCACCTCAGTGTGCGCCAACCGGGGCAGGTGCGGTCGCTTCTGCGATGTGGGCCGCGTTACCCGTGCCACGGGTGGGCCCGGGAATGGCAAAGTGACGACTTTCGTTGCACCGACGGTAAAGACGTGAAGACGAAACGGAGGCGCCGAATGGCCGCCCAGGAATTGACCGCGACCAACTTCGAGGAGCTCACCGGCGACGGGATTGCACTCGTCGACTTTTGGGCCGATTGGTGTGGGCCGTGCCACCGCTTCTCGCCGGTCTTCGAAGACGTAGCCGGCAAACACGAAGATGACGGCGTCGTATTCGGCAAGATCGATATTGACGCCCAGCCCGAGCTCGCGCAGCGCTTCGGCGTGCAGTCGATCCCGACGCTCATGGTCGTTCGGGACGGTGTGATCCTGTATCAGCAGCCGGGTGGCATTCCGGCACCGTACATCGAGTCGCTGATCGAGCAGGCGCAGCAACTGGACATGGACGAGGTCCGCAAGACGGCCGAGTCGAGCGCCAGCTAACGCGAGTGCCGCTGGCAAATAGCACACATATGGCCGGGTCCCCGCAGGGCCCGGCCATATGTGCGTTCCGGGCCAGATGGTTCTAGGCAAGACGGCGTTGACCAGCGTGGATGTCATGTACGCGTCGGCGACGTACATTCTTCCGTGTGCGAACCGCAGAACAGATCCTCGCCGAGTCGAACACGATCGCTGTCGTCGGCGCTTCCCGTGACCCCGGTAAGGTCGCGCACTCCGTGCCGCGGCAGATGATGCGCCACGGCTGGCACATCATTCCGGTCAATCCGTACGTGGACGAGCTATGGGGCGTGCGGTGCTATCCGGCGCTCGCCGACATTCCCGAACACGTCGACCTGGTCAACGTCTTCCGGCCGTCGGCCGACACCCCTCCGATCGCCCGGCAAGCGGTGGAGATCGGCGCGAACGCGTTGTGGCTCCAGCAAGGCATCGTCTCGGCGGAAGCGCGCGAGATCGCGATCGCCGGCGGCCTTGATTACGTCGAGGACCACTGCATCGCGGTCGAACGCGCCATTCGGGCGTTGACGAAGGTGTAGCGACCGCCTCCGAGCCGCCGGCGCACGGTCAGGCGCGATACTCCTTGAGTAGGCCTCGCGAGATGATCGTCTTCTGAATCTCCGACGTGCCCTCGCCGATCAACAGGAACGGCGCCTCACGCATGAGCCGCTCGATCTCGTACTCCTTCGAGTAGCCGTAGCCGCCGTGGATGCGGAACGACTCCTGCACGATCTCGGCGCAATACTCCGAGGCGAGCAGCTTTGCCATGCCGGCCTCGACATCGTTGCGCTGCCCCGAATCCTTCAGGCGCGCGGCGTTGACCATGAGAGCGTGCGCTGCCTCGATCTTCGTACCCATCTCTGCGATCTTGAATGCGATCGCCTGATGCTTATACAGCGGCGCGCCGAACGTCTGGCGCTGCTGAGAGTAGGCAACGGCCAATTCGAACGCGCGCAGCGAGATGCCGCAGGCGCGGGCCGCGACGTTGACCCGGCCGACTTCGATGCCGTCCATCATCTGGTAGAAGCCGCGGCCGACTCCGGCAGCTCCGCCTAGCACAGCGGTTGCGCTCACAACGTGACCGTCGAGGATCATCTCTGTCGTCTCGACGCCCTTGTAACCCATCTTCTCGATCTTGCCGGGAATGGTGAGGCCCGGCGCTGTCTCGCCGAATCCGGGCTCCTTCTCCAGCAGGAACGTCGTCATGTTGCCGTAGACCGAATCCGCTCCAGTGTCCGTTTTTACCAGCGTCGCCACGACCGAAGCGTGGCTCCCGTTGGTCAGCCACATTTTCTGCCCGTTGATGGCGAAGTCGGCGCCATGTGGCACAGCCTTGGTGCGGATCGCCGCCACGTCCGATCCGCAGCCCGGTTCGGACATCGAGAACGCACCCCGCACGTCGCCGGCGGCCATCTTCGGCAACAGCCTTGCCTTCTGATCGGCCGAGCCGTGCTGCGAAATCAGGTACGCGACGATGAAGTGCGTATTGACGATGCCGGAGATCGACATCCAGCCTCGGGACAGTTGCTCGACCACGAGCGCGTAGGTCAGCAGCGACTCGCCCAGGCCACCGTGTTCCTCGGCAATGGTGAGGCCGAACAGGCCCATCTCCCGCATACCCGCCACGATGTCGGCTGGGTATTCGTCGGCGTGCTCGAGCTGCTGAGCGTGCGGAATGATCTCCTTGTCGACGAACTCGCGGACCGTATCGAGGATCGAGACCTGGATTTCGGTCAGGCCGGTGGTCTGGGCAAGGCGAGCCATGGCGATGGCCTCCGTAGGCGTGGACGGTTACCGACGAGTCACTTAGCAGTATCGCGGTGGTTCGCCGGCGCGGCCAGGCTTCGGCGTGGCTCGATCGAGGTGAACGTGCTCACGGCTGTGAGAGCCCACACATCCCGGCGCGCCGACATTACAGACCGCACACAAGACGGTCGCATAAGCGCCACGACCAGCCCTTGGGCGTGACAAGCGCGGTTACCGTGGATAAGAAGGCGGTCGTCGCGGGCACGGCGTGACGCGCGATTGCTAGCCAGCGGGCGGGGGTCGATGAGTCATGAGCGTCGGAGCATTCGGGGACCGCGATCACGCGCCAGTCGAGCCGACGCCCCAGGACCCGACGCCTCTCGACCCGACGCGCCTAGACCAGACGCTCAATGACCCCACGCTCAGCGACCCGACACTCTGGTACGAACCAATGCCGCCCGTCTACCCGGGCTATGCCGGCTATCCGGCGGAGTATCCACCGTCGTACCCCGATCTCGGTTCAGGACCGAGTCCGGCCGGCTACCCGCCGCCGGTGCGCCCGTCTCCGGTGTATCCGTCTCCGGTGCATTCGTCGCACGCGGGCAACCGCCCGTACGGCTATCTGGCCGCTCGGCAAACGAACAGCCTCGCGATCGCGGCGCTCATTCTTTCGTTCGTCTTCTGGCCGGCCGGCATCGTCGTCGGCCACGTCGCCCGGCGGCAGATTGCTCACTCGGGTGAATCTGGAGGCGGTCTCGCGACCGCGGCTTTGGTTATCGCCTACCTGCATTTGGCGTTCATCGCTCTGCTGATTGTCCTCGGCGTCGCCAGCATCGGTTAACGCGTACGGATCCAGTCGGGGCCGGCGTGCAACCGCGGCGAGACGCCCCGTCACGCGCCGCGCGGTCGCGCCCGGTCAGCGGTATTGCGCCTGCCGAACGCTGTTGCCTCCGTCGACGACGAGCATCTGCCCGGTGATGTAGGACGCTCCGGGCGAGCACAGGAACGCGATGGCCGCGGCCACCTCGTCGGGCATACCGGGACGGCCAATCGGCGTTCCGAGACCCTGCTTGATTTCGACGAGAGTCGACGCCGCGGTATGGATGATGCCCGGTGCGACCGCGTTCACCGTCACGCCGTCGGCGACCAGCTCCATCGCGAGTGCCCGTGTCAGCCCGACCACGCCGGCCTTCGCCGCCGCGTACGCCGCCTCGGTCGGCAGTGCGTTGACGGGGCCGGCGGTGGCGGCGAGATTGACGATGCGACCCCATCCGCGCTCGGCCATCGCACCGACGAAGACGCGGCTGACCAGGAACGCGGTCGTCAGGTTGCGGTCGATCTCGGAGCGCCACTCGTCCATGCTGAGATCGGCCACCGGCCGCAGCACCTCCGGGCTGGCCTTGCTCGCAAGGCCAGCGTTGTTGACGACGATGTCGGGCGCCTGACCGTATTGCTCGGCGAGTGCGTCCGCGAGCGCTCCGACCTCCTCCTCCAGCGTGAGGTCGGCAACGAACCCGGTGACACCCAACTCGCCCGCGCGTTCATGGATCCGTCGCGTCGTCGACACGATCGCCACTTCGGCGCCGAGAGCGGCGAGCCGGCGAGCCGTCGCGTAGCCGATGCCGTTTGCGCTGCCGGCCCCGGTGACGAGTGCAACCCGCCCATCGAGGCGGTCTCTGACCGATTCGGGATCGCTCACTGTTTCCGTCGCGGGTTCGAGCGTGGCGCCATTGACTGAATCCATGAGACTGATCCTGCCGGTTGGGTCGGCGCGCGGCAACGACGGGGCACCCGTCTTCCGGGAGCGGCCCGCGCGCCACCGAGCTGTCGATAAACTCGGCATTAGGGCGATCGGACCCGAAACGACGGAGCTCGGAGCGATTCAACGACGACGGAGCGGGCAGCGGCGATGACGAATCCGTACTCGAATGATCCGACAAGCGGGTCAGGTGCCCGCCCCGGCGATGGGCCGACCGATCCACCGATCTACCTCGATCCGGATACGCACCAGCAGCTCTACATGGATCCGGTCACCGGCGAGTTCCGCTATAACCCGGCGTCCGGCGCCGAAACGCAGCCCAGCACCGGGACGCCGCCCACGCCCGCAGGCCAGCCGCAGTATGCGTCGACGCCGTATCCGCCGCCGGCGTATCCGTACGCGCCATCTCCATCGCCGTACGGATACGTGCCACCGAGAACGCGGAGCAGCCTCGCGACCGCCTCGATGGTTACCTCGCTCGTCGGCGCGGCCACGCTGTTCTGCTGGGGCCTCGGCGGGTTGGTCGGGCTCGTAGGGGCGATCCTTGGGCACGTCGCACGCCGGAAAATCCGCCGTAGTGGGGAGGCCGGTGACGGCATGGCCCTGGCCGGCATCATCGTCGGCTGGATCGTGTTCGTGCTCGGCATCACCGGCGCAGTGTTGCTGAGTGTCGCGCTCGCCAACGGATGAGGCGCCGGACCGAAGTCCGGCGCCTCACTCGTCATTCAACTGTTGCCGTTAGCCCACCGTGTAGGTGTACGGCAGGTCGATCAGCTCGTCGCCGCCATTGGCGAAGAAGTCGAGCGTGTCGACGTACAGGTGACCGTTGACGACCGCGCCCTTCGGGCTGGTGGGCGAGATCGTGACGGTGATGACACCGGTCTGACCCGGTGCCAGCGTCAGGAGCCCACCTTCCGGCGTGACCACGGCCGCCGTCGAGACGGACGGACGCGGGTCGGAGGAGGTGATCCGGACGTTGCCTGACGCAAGACCGTGCGCAGCGATGCTCCGCGCGATTGCGTTGGCCCTCGCAGCCGACGCGGACTGCGATACTGCGCTCGACGTCTGGAGGTCCGCCGTGTCCGACGTCGCGTCCAGGTCGAACAACTTTCCGGTCGCGGTCGCCGAGAACGTCGCCGTACCGGCCGGGGCCGGCGCAGTGAACGGACCGGTCTGGCCGATGTCCGACGCGAAGATACCCGGCGAGACCTCGGACGCGATGAAGTTCACCGACGCCCCGTTGCCGTTCGCCGCCGAGTAGTGGTCCGGCTCACCCGAGTTGAAGAACACGTCCTCGTTGACCGGCTGGTCAGCGTTGACATTCAGGGTGAACTGTGTCGACTGACTCGGGACCCACCACTGTGGCGTGACCGTTTGCGGCAACGCGATCGTGTTGGTTTTCGGATCCAGCGCCTGGAGTTGGATCGTGCCGGTCTGGGACAGGCGCGGGTCAACGTAGTAATTCAGCGTCGCGGCGCCGTTGTTCTTGATGGTGACCGGCACCGTGACCGTCGAGCCCTTGGCGATCTTCGTCTTCGCGCTCTGCGGAAGGTTCGCGCTCACCTTGACGGCGTTGTAGCTCACCTTCGCGGTAAACGGCGTGTTGATCTGATCGCCCTGGACCGGGTTCAGGGCCTCGATGGTGAGGACCCATGTTCCCGGTTGCGGATTCAGGTGGTGGAGCTGGATGTTGCCGTCGTTGAAGTTGCTGTCCAGCGCGTACACCTGACCGTTCGGACCCTCCAGGATCGCCTGGACGAAACCGGTGAGGTCGGTCGTGTTCGGCGGATGCGACAGGCCGAGGGTGACGCCGATGCTGAGATCGGACTTACCCGACGGCACCTGGATGAAGTAGTCGTTGGTCTGTGCCGGACCGAAGAACGCCCGACCATTGCCACCGGTGATGTTGCCGGTGAACGTGGTCGCGCGCGGCGGAACGACACTGCGGATCGTCAGCGGCACTGACATGTTGACGCCACGGTTCGACGTGAACTGGACCGAAGCCGACAGGTCGCTCGGCTGGCTCGGTGTAGTCGTGTGGACCGTCACCGTACGGCTGGTGCGCGGGGCGAGGGTGAACGACGACGGTGAGACCGTGCCGTGCGTGGCGTAGTTGGCCAGTTGCACCGCCCACTGAATCGGGCCACTGAACCCGGAGCCGTGCGACAACGCGATGTACGCCGTCCACTTGCCCTTCGTCGGGAAGCGCACGTCGGTGTTCGCGTAGTTCGCCGCACCCTGTGGAATCGAGTACGACGTGTACACGCCGTTCGGATCGATCAGGATGATGCGGCTGGCCGCGCCGGTCGCCGCCGGCATCGTGTCCATTGCCTCTTCCATCGTGAGCCGATCGATGCCGGCCGGCACGTTGAACGTGACCTTGGCAAAGTCGCGTTCTATGCCGAACGCGTCGATGTAGAAGTCACCGTTCTTCTGGGCTTGGGTCACGTCCAGACTGGTCGAACCCGTGATGGTCTTCACGACGTGCGTCAGTGCACGGGTGGATGCGTTGACCGTCTCGGACTGCGTGCCGTCGTTGGTGATGGTGAGGGTCTGCCCAACTGACGTGCTCGGGTTCGCGATCGCGGTCAGCTGCGTCTTGTCAACGACAAGCGCGTTACCCACCGCCTTCGCCGGCCCGTTGCTGTCCTCCCAGCTCTGGGCGGCCTTGACCGCGGCCAGCGAGTTCAGCAGACCGGAGCCCTGCTCGTAAGCCGGGTGACCGAGATCCGTGGCGGTGCTCGTCAGGAGCCGCTTGACGAGTGCCGGCGCCGGCTTTGCGCCGCCATGCGTGTTCTCGTATGCCTCGATCACCAACGCCGCGGCGCCCGCGGTCAGCGGCGACGACTGGCTCGTGCCACCGAATTGCTGGATCGGGGACGGCGTGGCTGGACTCCGGTCAGATGTGCACTCCGCATAGAGCGACAAGTCCGGGGTGCAGAGCGCCCAGCCGAGATCGCCCGGTGCGACCAGGTCCGGTACGGTGCCGAACTGCGTGATGCCGCCCGAGCTCAGGCCGGAAATGTTGTTGCTGACGAACTTGCCGCCCGACAGCTGGATGCCCGACGAGGTCGTCTGCAGGTACGAACGGAAGATCGTCGTCCCACCGACGCCGATGATGCCCGGTGTGTCGGACGGCGTGCCGATGGTGCCGGTCACACCGGCGTCACCGGTGCTCGACACGACCGTCACACCCGCCGCCACCGCGGCCTGGTCGGCCAGCGAGATGGGGTCGTCACCGTTGTCCGGGTACGGGTTGCCGCCGAACGACTCGTTCAGCACATCCGCGCCGTGGCTCACCGCGTAGTCGATGGCCTCAATGAAGCGCGAAGTCGGCGCCTGGTTCGAGTTGCCGAAGACCTTGAGTCCGATGAGGCTCGCACCCGGGGCCATGCCGCGAACCGTGATGTTGCAGCCGGGCGGAAGCGGGTGCGCCTGGTTCACGAAGTTCGACAGGTCATAGCTGTGCAGGCCCTGCGCCGCGATCGAGCTGGCGTCGCCGAACGCCTCGGCAGCGCCGGATACCGCGGCCAGTCCGTCACCGGAAAAGTCCTGGTAGTCGACGAAGACGTGGCTGCCGTCGGCCCGGATGAAGTCGGGGTTGTTGATGTCTATGCCGTCCGCGATGTACGCGACCTTGACGCCGGTGCCGTCGACGATGCTCTGCGCCTGCGGCGTGTTGGGGTTCTCGAACGCCGTGTTCGTCACCTGCAACGCCTCGGGCTCGAGGATCGGCAGACCCGGATTGCTCGGGCACACCGGGCCGGTCTGCACGACCGGCTTCGAGGAACCACTCGCGGTCGCCGCCGGTGCCTGCAGCTCGATGGGCGCGGCCTTGATCGGCAGGTCGGGGTAGATCGCGGCGACCGACGGGTCAGTCGCGAGCTGCGTCGCCTGGCTCTGGGTGACCGTGGCCGAAATCGCGTTCACGCTGGAGAACCCGTGCAGGTTCTTCGCGCCGGACGACTTTGCGCGGCTCACCACCGGAGACTGGTCGGCATGGAACGCCTTGACACGGGCGGACGAGCTGTTGCCCGAACCACGGGTGATCGACAGATTGGTGTGCTGGTCGCGCAGCACCACGATCACATTCTTCGTTGGACCATTGGCGGTTGCGGCCGCATTGTGTGGCGCCGCTTGCGCCGCGGCGGTGCCGACAGTCGCGGCCACCACCCCTACTGAAATACCTAAGGCAAGCAGACCTCTTCGTGAGGCCAAGCCTTTGATCGATACCGATGGCATCGAGCGGTCCCTCCCTGCGCGCGTCGTAAGAGTCTCCCCAGGCTGAACGGGTGCGACGCGAGTATCTACAGGGACAGATGTTGATAGCAAGGGTGAACACGCCATTCGTACCCTCGCCAAGAACGGTCGATAGAAAGGGTCGTTGGCGGGTTGCGGTGATCGGTGCGCATTGCACCTTTAGTCGCGAGTAGGGACGTCAACGGGACGCGACATAGCGACGTCAGCGAGACGCGAAACCGGCCACAGTGAACGCGGCTCGAAGCGTCAGCTCGTCGGCGGCGTGAACGCGGTCGTGCGGTGCATGCCGGCGACGCGGCCCTTGGCCGACAGGACGAGCGCCATCTTGCGCGACGCCTCGTCGATCATCTCGTCGCCGAGCATCACGGCCCCAAGCTTGCCGCCCTCCTCGGACGTCGCAAAGTCGTACGCGTCGAGGATCAGTTCAGCGTGGTCGTAATCCTGCTGGGACGGCGAATAGACCGCGTTGGCCGCGTCTATCTGACCGGGGTGCAGGACCCACTT
>DASQPR010000044.1:0-6073 GCA_035643815.1 Micromonosporaceae bacterium
CAGTGTGCGAGCCGTGCCGGCGAAGCTGATCTCCGACAACCGCATTGTGATCAACAACCACCTGACCCGCGGTCGTGGCGGCAAGGTCAGCTTCACGCACCTGATCGGGTACGCGCTTGTCCGCGCTCTCGCCGAGCACCCGGAGATGAACAACTCGTTCGCCGAGGCCGTCAACGGCGGTGCCGTCCAGGCGACGACGGACGGCGGGCGCGGCCAGCACGGCAAACCGATCCTAGTGACGCCGGAGCACGTGAACCTCGGCATCGCGATCGACCTGGCCAAGCCGGACGGGTCGCGCAGCCTCGTCGTGCCAAGCATCAAGGCCTGCGAGGACATGGATTTCCGTACGTTCTGGGCCGCCTACGAGGATCTGGTTCGCCGGGCCCGCCGCGGCGAGCTGACCATGGACGACTATGCGGGTACGACGATCTCGCTCACGAACCCGGGCGGCATCGGCACCGTACACTCGCAGCCGCGACTGATGGCCGGCCAAGGCACGATCATCGGCGTCTGTGCGATGGAATATCCGGCGCCCTTCGCCGGGATGAGCGAGTCGCAGCTCGCCGACCTCGCGGTCAGCAAGATCATCACGCTGACGTCGACCTACGACCATCGCATCATCCAAGGCGCGCAGTCGGGCGAATACCTGAAGGTGATGCACGAGCTGCTGCTCGGCGAGCACGCCTTCTATGACGAGATCTTCACCTCGCTGCGGATCCCGTACGAGCCGGTGCGCTGGGTCCGCGACGTGTCGCTCGACTCCGAGGGGCAGATCAACAAGACCGCCCGGGTGATCGAGCTCATTCACGCGTACCGGGTGCGTGGCCACCTGATGGCCGACACCGACCCGCTGGAGTTCCACATCCGCCGGCACCCCGATCTCGACGTCCTCGAGCACGGCCTCACCCTGTGGGATCTCGACCGGACATTCCCGATCGGTGGCTTCGCCGGCAAGCAGAAGATGAAGCTGCGCGACGTGCTCGGTGTGCTGCGCGACTCGTACTGCCGCCGGGTCGGCATCGAATACATGCACATCCAGGACCCTGAGGAACGCCGCTGGATCGCCGACCGGGTCGAACGCAAATATGAGAAGCCCACCGTCGAGGAGCAGCGCCACATCCTCGGCCGGCTGAACGCCGCCGAAGCGTTCGAGACGTTCCTGCAGACCAAGTACGTCGGCCAGCGACGCTTCTCGCTGGAGGGCGGCGAGTCGCTCATCCCGTTGCTCGACGAGGTGCTGGCCGAGTCGGCCCGGCACGAGCTCGACGAGGTCGTCATCGGGATGGCTCACCGCGGCCGGCTCAACGTGCTCGCGAACATCGTCGGCAAGCCGTACGAGAAGATCTTCAACGAATTCGAGGGTCATCTCGACCCGAAGATGGCCCAGGGCTCCGGCGACATCAAGTATCACCTGGGCATGGACGGCAAGTTCACGACGGCCGACGACCAGCACACGATCGAGGTCTCGGTGGTGGCGAACCCGTCACACCTGGAGGCGGTCGACCCTGTGCTCGAGGGCATCGTCCGAGCCAAAGAGGACCGGATCGACCGAGGGCTCGAGGGTTACACGGTCCTCGCCGTCGCCATCCACGGCGACGCGGCCATGGCCGGTCAGGGTGTGGTGGCCGAGACGCTGAACCTGTCGCAGTTGCGTGGATACCGCACCGGCGGCACCGTCCATGTGGTGGTGAACAACCAGGTCGGCTTCACCACCGCGCCGGAATATTCGCGCTCCTCGCTCTACTCCACCGACGTCGCGCGCATGATCCAGGCACCGATCTTCCACGTGAACGGTGACGATCCCGAGGCCGTGGTGCGCGTAGCCCGGCTCGCGTTCGAATACCGGATGGCGTTCAACAAAGACGTCGTGATCGACATGCTGTGCTATCGACGTCGCGGCCACAACGAGGGCGACGACCCGTCGATGACGAACCCGCAGATGTACGCGATCATCGACAACAAGCGGTCGGTTCGCAAGCTCTACACCGAGGAGCTGATCGGTCGGGGCGACATCTCGCTCGACATGGCCGAGGAATCGCTGCGCGACTTCCAGCAGCAGTTGGAGACGGTCTTCAAGGCGACCCGGGACGCGTCGACGACCGTACGCCCGAGTCGCGGCCGCGCGAGCGATCCCGAGCCGAAGATCGCCACCGCGATCCCGGCCGCGCTCGTCAAGCGCATCGGTGACGCCCACATCGAATTGCCGCCCGGCTTCACGCCGCACAAGCGCATTGCCCAACTTCTGGAACGACGCGCCAAGATGTCGGTCGAGGGCAGCATCGACTGGGGTTTCGCCGAGATCATCGCGTTCGGCTCGCTCGTGTCCCAGGGCCTGACCGTCCGGCTGTCCGGTCAGGACTCTCGCCGAGGCACGTTCGTCCAGCGGCACGCGGCGATCGTCGACGCTGTCAACGGGACCGATTACATGCCGGCGGCCGCCGTCGCCGGCGACGGCGGCCGGTTCTTCGTGTTCGACTCGTTGCTGTCCGAGTACGCGGCAATGGGCTTCGAGTACGGCTACTCGCTGGAGAACCTGGACGCGCTCGTCCTGTGGGAGGCGCAGTTCGGCGACTTCGCCAACGGCGCGCAGACCGTCATCGATGAGTTCGTGACGGCCGGCGAGATCAAGTGGGGCCAGCGCAACGCTCTGACGCTGTTGTTGCCGCACGGACACGAGGGGCAAGGGCCGGACCACACGACCGGCCGGCCCGAACGCTTCCTGCAGCAGGCCGCCGAGGACAACATGCGCATCGCGATCCCGTCCACCCCAGCCAACTATTTCCACCTGCTGCGCCGCCAGGCGCTGACACCCAAGCGCAAGCCGCTGGTCGTGTTCACCCCGAAGTCGCTCTTGCGGCACCGCCTGGCGGTCTCAGCGGTTGACGACTTCACCACGGGTACGTTCGCGCCGGTCCTGCTGGACGACGGGATCGACGGCACTCCGATCATCCCGGACAAGGTCAAGCGAGTGCTGTTGTGCAGCGGCAAGATCTACTACGACCTGCTGACCGCTCGCGCCGAGCGCGGCCTCGCGGACGTCGCGATCGTACGGCTCGAACAGCTCTACCCGCTGCCGGTCGACGAGGTGAAGGCCGCGCTGGCGACGTTCCCGAACGCGACCGACGTCGCGTGGGTCCAGGAGGAGCCGGCCAACCAGGGCGCCTGGACCTTCATGGCGCTCAACCTGACCGAGCAGCTCGACGGCGTACCGCTGCGGCGCATCTCGCGACCGGCGGCGGCGGCGCCGTCGGTCGGATCGGCCAAGCTGCACGAGGTCGAGCAGGCCGCGGTCGTCGAAGCGGCGCTGCCGCGCGGCTGAGTCACCGATGGGCCGGCGTTCACCGCGCATCACGTGTGGTGCCGCCCGCCGCAGGGGCGTGGAGGAACGATGTACTTCACCGATCGCGGGATCGAAGAACTGACGGATCGGCGTGGCGACGAGACTGTGACACTTGAGTGGGTCGCGACGTGCCTGCGTGACTTCGTCGACCAGAACCCCGAGTTCGAGATTCCGATCGAGCGGTTCGCGACGTGGCTAGCTCGCCTCGACGATCCGGACGACCTCGACTGATCGCCTTAGGTTCCGGCGGCGGCGTCGGCTCGCCCGTCGCCGCGGCCTGAGTCGCGCAGGCGGGGTCAGGTCACCACGAGGACGACGGCGATCGCAAGCAGGAACACGGTCATCGCACCGAGGCCGACCGCGACCGCCCTCAGTCGACGTGGACCGACGGCCGCCGTGTCGCTGCCCGCGCCCGGATCGATGGGCGCTGGGCTGGGCAGACTCTCCGATTCGGACATGCGCTGACGATAGCGACGTTCCCGTACGTTCGCCGGCAAAATCCTAGATCGGCCGACGGTCGGACCGGCTCAACCCATGTGCGGGTAGGTGTGCTCCGTCGGCGGCACGAACGTCTCCTTGATCGTGCGCGGTGACACCCAGCGCATGAGGTTGAGCGGCGAACCCGCCTTGTCGTTCGTGCCCGACGCGCGTGCCCCACCGAACGGCTGCTGCCCGACGACGGCACCGGTCGGCTTGTCGTTGATGTAGAAGTTGCCGGCCGCGTAGCGCAGCGCCTCCGAACCCCATTCGATGACCCGGCGATCCGTGGCGAACAGCGAGCCGGTCAGCGCGTACGGCGTGACCGACTCGGCCTGCCGTACGGTCTGCTCGAAGTCGGCGTCGTCGAACACGTACACGGCGAGGATCGGCCCGAAGAACTCGGTCGTGAACACCTCGTGGGTTGGATCGGCGCATTCGACGACGGTCGGGCGCACGAAGTAACCCTCCGAGTCGTCGGCGGTCCCGCCGGCGATGACGGTGCATGCGGAGGAGTTGCGGATCATCTCCAGCGCGGCGGAGTGCTTCGCGAACGCCCGGTCGTCGATCACCGCGCCGCCGTAGTTCGAGAAGTCGGCGACATCCCCGTAGGACAAGCCGTCGGCCGTGGCCGCCAACCGATCCCGGAGGCCGCCATCCCAGATCGACCGCGGGATGTACGCCCGCGACGCCGCCGAGCACTTCTGGCCCTGGTAGTCGAACGCGCCGCGGATCAACGCCGTGTGCAGCGCATCGGTATCGGCCGACGGGTGGGCGATGACGAAGTCCTTGCCGCCGGTCTCCCCCACGAGTCGCGGGTAGCTGCGGTAGCCGGTCAGGTTCGCCCCGACGGTCTGCCATAGGTGCTGGAAGGTCTTGGTCGAGCCGGTGAAATGGATCCCGGCGAGATCGGGGTCGGCCAGGGCGACGTCGCTCACCGCGATGCCGTCGCCGGTCAACATGTTGATAACGCCGGGCGGCAGACCGGCCGCCTCGAACAGCCGCATGGTGAAGTGCGCCGCCAGTTGCTGCGTCGGCGACGGCTTCCAGACCACGGTGTTGCCCATCAGCGCGGGCGACGCGGGCAGGTTTCCGGCGATCGCCGTGAAGTTGAACGGCGTGATCGCGTACACGAAGCCTTCGAGCGGCCGGTGGTCGAACTGGTTCCAGACACCCGGCGACGAGATCGGCTGCTCGCCCAGCAGCTGAGCCCCGAACGTCACGTTGAACCGGAGGAAGTCGATCAGCTCGCAGGCCGCGTCGATTTCGGCCTGGTAGACCGTTTTGGATTGACCGAGCATCGTGGCCGCGTTCAACGTGTCCCGCCATGGCCCGGCGAGCAGATCCGCGGCCCGGAGGAACACGGCCGCCCGATCTCCGTACGACATCGATCGCCAGGTCGGCGCGGCCGCCTTGGCCGCGGCGATGGCGGCCTCGGCGTCGGCGTGCGTCGAGTGCCGTCCGACCCCCAGCACGTGGGCGCGCTTGTGCGGCTGCACGACGGTGAATTCGTCGCCGCCGGCCAGGCGCTGAACGCCATCGATGGTGTTCGTGAGGTCGAGGCGCGATCCGGCAAGATCGGCTAGGCGCTTCTGCAGGCTGGTGACCTGCGCACTGGCGGGCGCATAGTCGCGCACGGTTTCGTTGCGGGGCTCCGGCACAGTGAGCTGGGCATCCATCGCGAGGCTCCTCGACTCCATCGGCGAGCTGACGATTTATCCTCCCACGTGGCCGGGGAGGTCGACCAAATCGCGCCGGGCGGTGTCGGCAGAGACACACCCGGCCGCCGCGTAGCGCAGCCGCAAGGCCGCCGACTCACCGCCGCCGCGTAGCGCAGCCGCAAGGCCGCAAATCGTGCCGCGTAGGCTGGGCCGCGCCAGCAGGGCCACGAACGTGATGGGAGCCGGTGATGACCGAGCGGAGTGTCGGGGGACGCCGAACGGCCGCTCACCCGGACGCGTCGGCGTCCGACGGCACACCCTCCTCGGCTCGATCTCGCTCGAAGGCGTCACGGGCCGGCGGAGCGTGGCTGCCCTGGACCGTTGCCGCCCTTGGCATCGTCTGGCTGATCGCCAAGCTCTGGTCGGCCTACGAGCAGATCCATGCGAACGCCGGAGACACTGTCGCCGTCGCCACCGCGGCATTGGCCATCCCCGCGGTCGTCCAGGCCACCGCTCTGGGCGGGCTGGGCGGTGGCCTCGCCGTCCGGATGGCCACACACGCCTGGCGGGTACGGAGAACCGGAACGACCCCGGT
>DASQPR010000045.1:0-5897 GCA_035643815.1 Micromonosporaceae bacterium
CCCTTGGCGTCGTTCTCGGCCTCGTCATCCTGCTGGTGCGACGGAATGTGCCCGAGAGCCCGCGGTGGCTGTTCATCCACGGTCGCAAGCCTGAGGCCGACAAGATCGTTGATGGCATCGAGGAGCGGGTCGAGCGGGAGGATCACGTCCAGCTGGAGCGTGTCGACCAGCAATTGGCCATCCGGCAACGGCACTCGATCGGCTTCGTAACGATCGCCCACACGTTGTTCGCCCGCTATCCAAAACGAGCCGTGCTCGGCTTCTCGCTCTTCATCGGCCAGGCGTTCCTCTACAACGCCATCACGTTCGGCTTCGCACAGATCCTGCAGACGTTCTTCAAGATCCAACCGGTGAGCGCGGGCTACTACTTCGCGATCATCGCGGTCGGTAACCTCTTCGGCCCGCTTCTTCTCGGGTCGCTATTCGACACGGTCGGACGCAAGGTGATGATCTCGTCGACGTACATCCTGTCCGGGGTGTTGCTGCTGGGTACGGCCTGGCTGTTCGACGCCGGCCATCTCAACGCGATGACCATGACCGCCTGCTGGGCGGTCGTGCTGTTCTTCGCATCGGCCGGCGCGAGCTCCGCCTACCTGACCGTGAGCGAGGTCTTCCCGATGGAGACCCGGGCACTCGCGATCGCGTTCTTTTACGCGATCGGCACCGCCGCCGGCGGCATCAGCGGTCCGCTGCTGTTCTCGAAGCTGGTGAGCACGGGCAAGGTCGGCGACACCGTCATCGCGTTCGTGGTCGGTGCGATCTTGATGATCGCGGGTGGTCTTGTCGCGGCCTTCCTCAGCGTTCGAGCGGAGCGGCAGTCGTTGGAGGACATCGCGACACCGTTGACTGCTCAGGAGGCCGAGACACCGGTCGGACGGACCGCCCTCGGGGATCCGGTCCCGCGCCCCGTGACCTGACGCGGCGGCGCAACGGGAGTCCGCGAGTTCGGTCGCGGGCTCCCCGCGGACGTGTCGCGGGCTTCGCGTGGATGTGTCGCGGGCTTCCTCTGGATGTGTCGCTGGCTTCGTTTGGATGTGTCGCGGGCGAGCCGCGGATGGTCGGGAGCGGAACGTCGTGATCAGGCCGCGATGGTGACGGTGACCGTAGTGCCGTGCGTGTCGGTTTCGATATGCACCCGGTGGCTCATCTGCCGGATCAGCCAAAGCCCACGGCCGGTCAATGCGTTCGGGTCGTGGGGCTTCTCGCCGGCGTGAATCGGATCAAGCATGCCGGGCCCGCGGTCGCTGACCTGGCAGTAGACACATCCATCGAGATGCCAGAGCCACATCCGCCCGACACCGCCACCGTGGCGTACGACGTTCGTGGCCAACTCGTTCGCGATGAGCACGAGATCGTTCAACTGCGCTTCGGCCAGACCGAACTGCTGGCCGTGACGGATGACCGCGTGCCTCAGTTGGGCGAGGGCGGCCAAGTCGACGGCGTATCCCGGCGCGTCGTCCGGACGCACGATGCCGGACCTGCGACTGGAAACGTGGATCGGCGCGCCGCCGTCGCGGCGGGCGCGCCTGGGCGGATTCGACGCGGTGTCGCCGGCTGCCGCGTCGTTCACCTTCGGGCCCGGCGTGTGGTCGCCGCGACGAGTCATGTCACCGTCCTTCCCGCGCCGGCCCGGTCTCACGCATCGAACGATCACTCACGACGCGCACCCCCACCTTGCCGCACGCACGGCGCTCTGTCAGCCGCGGGGTCGGCGTCGGCAGGGCGTCGCGGCGCATCCGGGCCCGAGCCGTATTCCTAGACACGATGCGAAGCGGTCCGTCGGACGACCACCATCGCGATGTCGTCGGCCGGCGCGGCCGGTCCGACATCGGCCAGGAGGCGTGTTGCGAATGCCTCGAGATCCCGCTCGACGCTTTCGGCCGCGTCGATCAGCCGCGCGAGGCTCTCGTCGAGTGTCTCCGTTCGCGTCTCGATGAGACCGTCGGTGTAGAGCACCACCGTGTCGTCGCGCTCGAGGACGAATTCGACCTCGGTCGCAGGACGTACGACGATGCCGAGCAGCGGCGAGCGGTCGGTGATCAGGCGTACGCCGTCGCGACCGCGTACGACCGGCGGTGGATGGCCGGCATTGCTGAGTTTGGTCCGACCGGTCGTCACATCGATCGACAGCAGACACATGGTGGCGATCTCGCCCGGTATGAGGCGCGCAATGAAATGGTTGAGCCGGTCGAGCACGCCGGCCGGACCATACCCTTCGGCTATATATGCCCTCATCGCATGCCGGAGTTCGCCCATGACCGTGGCGGCGTGCAGCGAGTGTCCGCCGACGTCGCCGACCGCGACGATCAGTTGGTCGTCCAGCTTGGCGACTTCGTAGAAGTCGCCGCCGATCTCGGCGCCTTCGCCCGCCGGTATATACCGCACCGCCAGCTCAACGCCCGGCACGTAGGGCAGGGTGCGCGGCAACATGCTCCGTTGCAGCGTCAGCGCCAGGTCGTGCTCCTCATCGAAGAGGCGCGCGGTGTTCATCGCCGACAACACGGTCTGACCGAACAGAGTCAGCACCGGCGCGCCCTCCATGGTCGCGCCGGTCGGGACCACGATCGTCAGCGGCGGCCGGTCGGACCGCTGGCGAATCGTCAGCACCCGTACGGTGTCGTCGGCCGGCCAGGCAACGTGGGGCCATCGCTCCGGCGGCTCGTCCGTGAGTCGGATGCCGACCGGTTGATCCACCTGATCGGCGATCATGGCCGCGCGAAGCTCGACGCGTCCGCCCGGACCTTCGCTCACCGCGGCGAGCCGGCTCCCGTCCGTGGCGGTGGCCACGATCGTGACCGGCGACCCGAAGATGCGGGTCGCGCCGGTCGCGGCCTCGTGCAGAAGCGCACGCTGGCTTTTCGTCGCGCCGAGCGACGCGCTCAGCCGGGCGAGATCCGCGAGGCGAGTCGCCAGTCGCTCCGCGTGCAGGCGAGCTTGGTAATAGCGCAGGATCGCGGCGACGGTCGCGAGCATCTCGTCGGGATCGATCGGCTCGACCAGATACGCGTCGGCGCCACCCTCCAGTCCGCGCGTGCGGTCGACCGATTGGATCGCCGCCGCCGAAACGTGGATCACCGGTGTCGTGCCGTGCGCCGGGTCACTCTTGATCAGCTCGCAGACCTCGAATCCGGAGATGTCCGGCAGGCTCACGTCGAGGACGACGAGGTCGATGCCGCCCTCGCGGAAGCGGCGAAGCGCCTCGGTGCCGGTCGCCGCCTCGATCACCGCGTACCCGCCGCGGCGTAGCCAGCTTCCGAGCACGTACCGCTTCGACGCCGTGTCGTCGACGAGCAGCAACGTGTTGCCCCGAGACGTCGGCATCCCCGGCGGATTCCGGAGCGCGCCGGAGTCACCGGCGCCGAACAGCGCGCGCTCCGGACTCCCCAGCGCGCCGTCACCAGCGGCGCGGGCTGGGTGCAGGCCTGGTTCGGCGCCGGATCGGTCGACGCGAAATGGATCGAAGTCGCCCGCCGCCGTCACAGGGCGCCTCCGGGCGAGACCGTGACCCGCACGACCTCACACAGGTCGTCGAGCGTCATCCTCGTCTTGTCCAACACTGCCTTCGCCCGGCGGGCCGCCGGATGGTTCACCAGATCCCGGGGGTAGGCGGTCACCATCACGACCGGGATCGTGCGGAGGTTGTCGTCGCTGGTCAACGTGTCCAGCACGACGAAGCCGTCGGTCTGTTCCAAGCGCAGATCGAGCAGAACGATGTCCGGCCGCCGCGCCTCGACCGCCGGGGCGACCGCGCGGCCGTCAGCGATCTCGGCGACGGTGAAACCGCAGCCGCGCAGCACGCCAGCGGCGGCGGTCCGGAACGCTTCGTCGTCGTCGACGACGAGCACCGTGATCGGTGCGCCCACCTCGGCGACCTCGCCCTCCGGCGCGGCGCCGATCGGCATCCGTACGGTGAATGTGCTGCCCACGCCGGGTGTGCTGTCCAAGTCGATGGTGCCGCCGAGGACCTCGACGAGACGCTTGGCGTACGGCAGGCCGAGGCCGGTCCCGGTCGTTGTGGCCTGCAGCGCGCTGCGCACCTGGTGGAACTCCTCGAACACTCGCTGCTGCTCGTTGTCCGGGATGCCGATGCCGGTGTCGGAGACGGCGAGCGATACGTACCCGTCGCCGTCGTCCGTCGCCGTCATCCGTACGGTGCCGGACGGCGTGAATTTGATCCCGTTTGTCAGCAGGTTGCGCAACACCTGGGTGAGCATGATCGGGTCGGTGTAAATGACGGGTACGTCGACCGGATCGTCGACTATGAGGGTCGTGTCGCCACTGATCGGCATCACACGCGACGTGCCGCGCAGCGAGGTGAAGATCCGTTGCAGGTCGGTCACTTCCCGATGCGGTTCGAGCCGGCCCGATTCGGCCTTCGCAAGGTCGAGCAGCTCGTTCACCAGGTCGAGCAGGCTGTGCGCGGTCGAATCGATGAGTGCGAGTTGTTGGGCTTGATCGGCAGTCAGCGGATCGGACGATGGGTCCCGCAGGAGCCGGGTCAGGCCGACGATCGAGGTCACCGGCGACCGCAGCTCGTGGCTGACGTTGCCGAGGAAGCGGGTCTTGGCCTCGCTCGCAGCCCGCGCCTGCGTCGTACGTTGGTCGATTTCGGCGTAGAGCGCGACGACACCGCGGTTGGTGGCTTCGAGCTCTTCGGACAGCTCGGTGTAGAGCGCGACGACGCCGCGGTTCGTCTCCTCGAGCTCGGTGTTGAGACGTAACAGGTCGTCGCGGTGTCGCTGCACCTCCTCCAGGGTCGCCAGCAGTTGTCGATTGTGCTCAGCTAGCTCCTCCATCGGCGTGCCGGCGCGCAGGCGAGCGACGTCGGCTCGGATCGCCTCGATGTCGGCCGGTTTCAGCCCGACCGGTCCCTCCGGAACGGCTCGCCACATCGATACCGCGGTCTCGTCGGTCGTTCGATCGATCTCCCAGCGATCCATGAGTCCCTTCGTCACTCGCACGTCCTCGACGAACCGGTCGTCGACCGTGCAGGTCGCCCACACACGCAGTGCCAGCGCCGACCGCGAGGTCCGGGTGCGCGCGGCGCCGAGTGCGTCCGGCGGGTCAAGCCCGATGGCAACGGTCACTTGACCGCAGGCATCGAGCATCCGGCGACACACCTCGGACAACGCCGTCGCCGTACGGATCTGGTCCTGGCCCCCGAGACCGAGCGCCGCGGCGACCGCGCGAGCCTGGCGCCGGACAGCGAACACTCCCTGCTCCGACGTCACGAGGGCGGTGACGAGCGGCGTCGCCACACGCTCGGTGGCAATGCCATCGTCTGGCCGGCCGTCATTGCCGTCGCCCATGTTCGCCATCATGCCCTCGCCACGAGAACACAGGCGTCGTCGCGTCGTTTCGCATGGTCTCGCAGCAGCGTCGCGGCGATCAATACCGGTGCCCGCTCGCTCAGGCCGGGATAGGGTGCCAGATCCCAGCGATCCGTGAGTCCGTCGGAATGCATGATCAACAAGTCTCCCGCGGCGACTGGATAAGTGAATTCGCGAATCTCGCGCCGCTGCTGCCCGACGATGCCTGGCAACGAGACCATCCTGCGCCGTTGGCCGCCGGACAGGATTGTGCCGGAAATATTGCCGACGCCGGCATATCGGACCACCCCGGCGTCCACGTCGAGTTCGGCGATCGCGACGACGGAGCCTCGGGTGTGATGTGTGCGCTCGTGGAGATGCCCGAGCAAGGTCGCGGGATCGGCGGGTGGCGCGGCGGCAAACTCCGCGACGACGGCACTGGCCGCTATCGCCGCGATCGGTCCGTGTCCGAGTCCGTCGCAGACCATGACCTGCCGTCGCCCGCCGTCCGCGCGCGCGGTGTAGCCGTCGCCGCAGACGTTTTCGCCGGCGACCGGTCGCCGGGCGCCGGCGACCCAGGCGGGGGGT
>DASQPR010000046.1:0-4525 GCA_035643815.1 Micromonosporaceae bacterium
GGCACGGCCAGCACGACGAGGAGCATCGCGATCTGTCCGGCCGCGATCACGAGGCCGAGCGGCACGCTGGCCAACGCGCCGGCCAGGGCGACGAGCCGATAGCCGGGCCGGCCGATGCCGAGCACCCGCCGGAAGAGCAGATCGCCGGCGAGGAACACAGCGACGCCACCACCAAGCGCGAGCGCTTGCGCGAGGCTCACATGGCCGTATGCGTGTCCGATCGCCTTCTTCACCCCGGCCGCGACGGCGATGATGCCGATGAGCATCGGGTAGTGGCAGTAGCCGAACGCGATGAGCGCCGTGCGGGCGCGGCGTTTCGGGTCACGGATCGCGTCGAGCGAATGCTCGGCCCGCACCTCGTCGCCGCCGAAATATGTCCAGTAGAGGAAGTACGCCACGACCAGGCCGGAGACCACGACCGCGAGCAGCCGGATATCCAGGTGCAGGCTCTCCGCGCCGACGCCGATGGCCACGACGGATTCGCCTAGCGCGATGATGATCACCAGACCGTGGCGCTCGACGAAATGGCCGGCCGCGACCGTGAAGCCGCCGATCGGCGACAGGTACGGCGTCGCGATCTCGACGGCCAGAGCCAGCGTCCACAACGCGTAGCGCCACGGTGTCGGAGTGAACCCGCCGATCAAGACGAGCGTCGCGGTGAGCAGGTTGAGTGGGCCGAGCGACCGCATCGGCCGCAGCGCCGCCGGGCCACCGGAGAGAAGGAAGAGCCCGCTGTGCACCAGGTTCACGACGAAGTAACCCAACCCGAACGCCCAGCCCGTCGTGTCGAACGCATCCGGCACGGCCAGCGCCATCGTGAGGAAGCCGGCCATGCCGATCACGAGAAGGCCGCGGCGCATCGTGTTGCTCGGCACGACCGCGTTGGTCAGCCACGCGTAGCCGCCGTACATCCACCAGGTCACGCCGAGCATCAACAGGACGCGAACGAGCGACACGACCGTGGTGTGGTCGGCGAGGACGCCGGTCAGCTGAGTGATGATGAAGACGAAGACAAGATCGAAGAACAGCTCGACGGTGCTGACCCGTACCGGCGTTTCCGTACCGCCCGACCATTCGGTCGCGGGCACGGCGACCCGTCCATCGGATGCGCTCGCCGCATCCTCACCGACCGGTCCGCCGAGGTCGGGCTCCGCCATGCGCTGCAGCGTATCTGCTTCGAGCCAGGAACAGCCCCAACCGTCGTCAATCCCAGCGGTACGGTCGATGGCCGGCACCACACCCCCCGGGGCGGTGCCGGCCATCGCCGTTCCAACGCGCGACGCAGCGCAACGTCGCGCATCGGCTCCCTATGGACGTATCGGCGGCCGCACAGTGGCCGCTCGTTGTCCGCTCAATGCGCCATTGCCGGCGCGACGGCCGGGTCAATCACCGGCCGGCCGCGGCGGAGTAGTGCGCCGCATAGGATCGCGCCGAGCAGGAAGATCCCGGCCGACCACCAGAACGCGGTCGTGTAGCTCGCCATCGTGGCCTGCGCGACGGCGAGCTGGCTCGGTGCATGGCTGTGCAGATAGCTCGTCGCGGCGCTGGCCGCGAGAGTGGACAGCAGCGCCGTGCCAATCGAGCCGCCGACCTGCTGCATCGTGTTCACGGTGGCCGAGGCGACACCGGCATCGTCGGGCGCAACACCGGCCGTGGCGTTGTTCATCGCCGGCGCAAACACCAGACCGAGGCCGAAGCCCATGACCAACAGCGCCGGCAGCACATGCGCCGCGTACGTGCTCGTCAGCCCGAGTTGCGCGAGCATCGCCATGGCGATCGCGGCCAGGCCCATGCCGAGCGCGAGCGGCCACTTGGCCCCGATCCGCGGCACGATCACCGTGGTCGCGATCGACGCGGTCGTCGCGAGCACACCGATCATGGGCAGGAACGCGAGACCGGTCAGCACCGGGCTGAAGCCCAGCGTCTGCTGCATGTAATAGGTGAGGAACAGGAACACGCCGAACATGCCGGCACCGGAGATGAACATGGCCAGGTACGAGCCGCCGCGATCGCGGTCCAGCACGACCCGCAGCGGCAGCAGCGGGTGCTCGACGCGCGTCTGAAGCCAGACGAACATGGCCAGAGCCACGCCGCCAAGGGCCAGGAAGCCCCAGGTCAACACGCTCGACCAGCCGTGCGTCGGAGCGTTGGTGAAGCCGTACACAAGGGCGAACATCGACACCGCGGCGGCGATCGCGCCGGGCACGTCGAGCTTGACCCGGTGGGTCACCTTCTGGTGCACCAGCAGGATCGCGCCGCCGACGCCCGCGGCGAGCGCGAAGATCAGGTTGACATAGAGGCACCAGCGCCACGAGGCGTACTCCGTCAGCAGGCCGCCGAGCAGCAGGCCGATCGCTCCGCCGCCGCCGGCGATCGCGCCATAGATGCCGAACGCTTTGTTGCGCTCGTTCGGATTGGTGAACGTGGTCGCCAACAGCGACAGCGCGGCCGGTGCGAGCAGTGCGCCGAAAGCGCCCTGGAGTGCGCGCGCGGTGGCGAGCATCGCGAACGACGTCGCGGCCCCGCCGACGGCCGAGGCGATTGCGAAGCCGATCAGACCGACGAGGAACGCGCGCTTGCGGCCAAAGATGTCGGCAACCCGGCCGCCGAGCAGCAACAGGCTGCCGAAGGCGAGTGCGTACGCCGTGATGATCCACTGCCGGTCGTTGTCGGAGAAGCTCAGCGCGTGCTGCGCGGTCGGCAGCGCGATGTTCACGATCGTCGCGTCGAGCACGACCATGAGCTGCGCGATCCCGAGCACCGCGAGAATGAGCCATCGACGAGCGTGGTGCGGGTCATGCCCACCGGAAGCGCGGCGCATGTCGCCAGCCGCCAGGCGCATGTCAGACGCCGGCAGCTCGTCGTCAGGCGTGCGGACCGGGCCGTCCACGGTCGTCGTCATAGCAGTCCTTCCGAAAATAGAGGGATCTCCTCCACTTACCCGGCGAGCCTATAGCAAGTAGAGAGATCTCCTCCACTTTCGCGCTACACTTCCGGTGTGACCTCGATCGCTTCGCTCAGCAGCTCCGGCGACGATGCCGGCGCTTCCGCCGACGTGCAGACCCGACCCGATGCCGCCGACCAGCGGCAACCGGCGGCCGAACGCCCGCTGCGCCGGGACGCCGAACGCAACCGGCAACGCATCCTGGCCGCGGCAGCCGAGGTGTTCGCCGACCGTGGACTCGACGTGTCGCTGGATGACATCGCCAAACACGCCGGCCTCGGAGTCGGCACGGTCTATCGCCGCTTCCCCACCAAGGAGCAGCTCGTCGAGGCGCTATTCGAAGATCATGTCGACACGCTCGCCGAAATGGCCGAGTCGGTGTCATATGCGGACAACTCCTGGGACGGCCTGGTGGCCGTGTTGACGGAGGTGTGCGCACTACAGGCCGGCAACCAGGGACTGCGCGAGATCCTCATGTCGAGCACGTACGGCCAGGGGTGCGCCGCCCGCGCCCGCGCCCGGGTGATGCCCGCGATCGAGAAGGGTCTTCGGCGCGCGCAGGACGACGGATACCTCCGCACGGACATTAATCCGGTCGATATGGTGCTGATCCAGTTCATGATCAGCGGTGTGGCCGAGTACACGAAACAGCACCCGGACGCCTGGCGTCGCTATCTGCAGATTGTTGTGGACGGCTTGCGCGCTCGGCCGGACATCGCGCCGACGACGACACCCGCGCTCACCAGTGACGAACTCGATGCCGCCATGTTGTGCTGGCGGCCGCCGCGACGGCCCGCCGCGAGCTGATCGTGCCGGTTCACCGAATGACGAACGCGAACAGCACGGCCAACACGATCGCGACGTCGAGTCCGCGGATGATCTGCGTGATCAGACCCACGGGTACGACGCCGAGCGGCGTCACCAGCCACGCCGTGTCGTAGACCATCGGCGGCCGGGTGGCCGACCGCAGCACCGCGAGCGCGAGTCCAGCGGCCAACAGGACGTCGAATACGGGCTGGAACGAGCGGCCGGTCCATCCGGTCGCCACCACGAAGATCAGCGCAGCGGTCGCCGGCGCAACCAGGTGGACGCCGCGCAGCCAACCGTCGGAGCGTCCGAGACTCCGCCGCAGCGCCGGCGATCGGGACACCGTACGGAGACCGGCGGCGAGCGCGTTGGCGGCGACGTACCCGGCGAGTACCCGGACGAGCGTGACCGGCACCGGCGTCAGAACGATCGCGCACACGTACGGCAGGCCGACCATCGCGGCGTACGTCAGCAACGGCGTACGGTGCCGGACCAGCCGGCGCACCTCGGCGTCGAGCATCGCCGAAACCGGGCCACGGCCACGGATGCGCCGGCGTCGCACCCGACCGATCCGTCGTAGACGCTGCACCTCCACAAAGCCGAACAGGAACGTGGGGTCGACCGACATCGTCGCGGCCATCGCCGATACGGCGAGCGCGGCACCGGCCGTCAACGAGGCGCGGTCGAGCTGACCGGCGCGGCCGAACGCCGTCACGGTCGCGACCGTGGCGGCGGCCACTGCACCGATCCCGACCAGGGTCGCCACCACCCCGA
>DASQPR010000047.1:0-3079 GCA_035643815.1 Micromonosporaceae bacterium
GAGCTAGCGTCTCGCCACGCCCGAAGCGCTCGACGCGGTCCAGCCTCTGAGCGCGCCCGAACCGCTCGATACGCCCGAACCGCTCGACGCGGTAGAGAGGCTGGCGCTCGGTGCTTGGCCGGTTGCCCCACAGCCACCACACGTCACGACCGAACGACTCCGTGAGCAGCCCGAGCGCGGCGGCGAGCACGACAGCGGCCGCCGGCATCGGCAGCACGCCCGCGGCGACGACGGCCAGAACGATGCCCTGCGTCGCCGCGACCACCTTGCGCCAGTAGCGGGTCGGCAGCGCCCCGTGCATCCACGGCAGCAGCCGACCGGCCACGCCGAACACGTAGCGCGCCGCGCCGATGGCGATCACCCAACCACCGACGGTACGGGCGGCGTACAGGCTGAGGGCCAAGATCAGGAAGGCGTCGACCTCCATGTCGAACAGCGCGCCGAGTCGCGACACGGTATCGGTACGGCGGGCGACCCAACCGTCGACGACGTCCAGCACGAGCGCGACACCGGCGAGCGCCACCAACGTCGGCACGGACACCGGCCCGGCAAACGCGTCCGCGACCAGGGCCGTCACGCCGCCGACGAGTGCCGCCCGGGTGAGTGTGACCCGATCGGCCGGCCCCAGCCGGTCAAGGCCAGCCCGCTGGAGGCCGCGCACCAGCATGACGTACATCACCACGCCCCACGCGGCACCGGCGAGCCAACCGGAGACGCCCAGACCGACGCTGCCGGCAAGCACGGCGAGCAGCGCTAGCTGGGCAATCAGCCCGATCGTCGGGCCGGTTCGAACCGTACGCACTGAACCTCCGTTGTCTGTGGGGTACAGCGATAACACGGGTAATAGGACGGTACGGTTCATTTCGGAGACCAAAGGAGGGTGAGGCCGGTGCGGAACGACGCACTCGGGTTCTGGCTATGTCAGCCCGGGATCGGCGAGATCCGGCCGGTTGCGCTCCCCGATCCCGGCCCGGACGACGTCCTGGTGCGCACGCTTCGCACCGGCGTCAGCCGGGGCACCGAGACGCTGGTGTTCCGGGGCGGCGTGCCACCCAGCCAATACGCTGCGATGAGGGCGCCGTTCCAGGAAGGCGACTTTCCGGGCCCGGTCAAGTACGGCTATCTGAACGTGGGCGTCGTCGAACAGGGGCCGGTGGCGCTGCTCGGCCGAACCGTGTTCTGCCTGTTCCCGCACCAGACCGCCTACGTGGTGCCGGCCCGGTCGGTCGTCGTCGTGCCCGATGACGTGCCGCCGGCCCGCGCCGTACTGGCCGGCACGGTGGAGACGGCCGTCAACGCGATGTGGGACGCGAATCCGCTGCTCGGTGACCGGGTCGCGGTCGTCGGCGCGGGCATGGTCGGTTGCTGCGTCGCCCGCCTGATCGCGCAGTTTCCCGGCGTACGAGCGACACTGGTCGATGTCGACCCGAGCCGAGCCGGGATCGCCGCCAAGCTGGGCGTCGACTTCGCGCTGCCGGCCGACGCCCCCGGCGGCTGTGACCTTGTGCTGCACACCAGCGCCACGTCCGCCGGGCTCCAGCTTTCGCTCGACCTGCTCGGCACCGAGGGCAAGGTCATCGAGCTCAGCTGGTACGGCGATGCCGACGTCACCCTGTCGCTGGGTGGTGCGTTCCACTCCGGACGTCTCGCCGTCCACGCGAGCCAGGTCGGCATGGTCTCCCCCGCCCGCCGCGGTCGCCGCTCGATGGCCGACCGGTTGGCGCTGGCGCTAGACCTGCTGCGGGATCCGGCCTTCGACGGTCTGATCACCGGTGCGTCGAGTTTCTACGAACTGCCGGAGGTGATGGACCGGCTGGCCGCCGGCCATCTCCCGGCACTGTGCCACACGATCACGTACGGCGAAGGGTGAGTCCGTGTTCAGCGTCACCGTCCGCGATCACATGATGATCGCCCACAGTTTTCGCGGCGAGGTGTTCGGGCCGGCGCAGCGCCTGCACGGCGCGACATTCGTCGTCGACGCGACATTCCGCCGTCCTGCCCTCGACGCCGACAACATCGTCGTGGATATCGGCCGCGCGGCCGTGGTGCTGAACACGATCGTCGGCGAGCTGAGCTATCGCAATCTCGACGACGAGCCGGCGTTCGCCGGGATGAACACCTCGACCGAAGCGCTTGCTCAGGTGATCGCCGACCGGCTCGCCGGGCAGATCGACGCCGGCGAACTCGGCGAGGGTGCTCGAGGACTCACCGGCATCGCGGTCACGCTGCACGAATCCCACATCGCATGGGCCAGTTACGAGCGGTCGCTGTGACCACTGTCCATTTCGTCGTACCCGACGGCATCGACGATCCCGAGCGGCCGAGTGGCGGCAACGCCTACGACCGTCGGGTGAGCGCCGGTCTGCGCGCGCTTGGCTGGGACGTACCGGAGCACCCGGTGTCCGGAAGCTGGCCAGAGCCGGACGCGCCGGCGCGCGCCGCGCTCGAGGCGGTCATCACGCGGCTCCCGGACGGCGCCGTTGCCCTGGTCGACGGCCTCATCGCTTCGACCTCTCCCGACCTGCTCGTGCCGGCCGCACGTCGGCTGAGGCTGGTGGTCCTGGTACATATGCCGCTCGGCGACATCCGGACTCCCGCCATACCGTTCGGCAGCGACACCGCCGGCGCTGGCCAGCGGGAACGATCGGTGCTATCGGCCGCCGCCGGAGTCGTCACCACCAGCGAGTGGACCCGCCGACGGCTGATCGACCGGTACGAGCTGCGGCCCGATCGCGTACATGTCGCGCACCCCGGAGTCGACGCCGTCGACGTGGCACCGGGAACCGGCGGCGGTGGGGAGCTGCTCTGCGTGGCAGCGGTCGCGCCCCACAAGGGCCACGACCTGTTACTCGCGGCGCTAGCGAAGATCGCCGACCTGCCCTGGCGCTGCACGTGTGTCGGGACCCTGGACCGCGATCCCGGCTTCGTCGAGCTGCTTCGCCGTCAGATCCACGCGGATGGAATCGAGCACCGCGTACGGTTTGCCGGTCCACGTACCGGTGGCGATCTCGACAGCGCGTACGCCTCAGCGGATCTGCTGGTCCTGGCGTCACACGCCGAGACGTACGGCATGGTCGTG
>DASQPR010000048.1:0-4522 GCA_035643815.1 Micromonosporaceae bacterium
GTTGATGTCGCCGTCCAGCCGGAACTCTCCCCGTGCGGCGACGCTTTCGCGCTCGGCATCGACCCACCGACCGTGCTCGCTGAGCGCCATCGCCAGCAACAGTCCCAGCACCCCGTGCGTTTGTCGGTCGCCGGCCCGACGGGCGGCTGACCGGCCGATATCGACCACCGTCAACGAGTCGTCGAAGTGCCGGCGCATCTCGAACAACACCGCTATCTCTTCGAGCAAGGAGTGGTCGTCTCACGACGTCGTTGCCGTCGCCCAAATCGGAGCTTTGTGACGGCCGGCACAGCTCGGGACAGTTGATAAGGCCCCTTGACAGGTAGGGATACTGGGTTAATGAACTGGGCGCTCACTGCAGCCGGCTTCGGCGTTGGGATCATCGTCGGCCTGACCGGCATGGGTGGCGGCGCACTGATGACACCCGTACTGGTGATCTTCTTCGGCATTCCACCGCTGGCCGCGGTGTCCAGCGATCTGGTCGCGAGTGCGGTAATGAAGCCGGTCGGCTCGCTCGTCCACATCCGCCATGGCCGCGTGAACTGGAGTCTGGTGCGCTGGCTCTGTGTCGGCAGTGTGCCGGCCGCCTTTGCCGGCGTTCTCGTCAACAAGGCACTCGGCAACGGCCAGTCGCTGCAGAATGCCGTGCAGATCGCTCTCGGCGTCGCACTTCTGCTGGCGGTCGCCGGCCTCGTTCTGCGCGCCTTTGCGCGCATGCGCGATCACGCCCGCCGCGCCGCGGCCAGGGCCGGCACCGGCGCTCCGATCGACGGCGACCGGTCGGGTCTCGCTCAGATCCAGGTGCGCCCGTTCGCCACCGCACTGCTCGGCGCCGTGGGTGGTCTGATCGTCGGCATGACGAGCGTCGGCTCCGGCTCGTTGATCATTGTCGTCCTCCTCGCGCTCTACCCGATGCTGCGCGGCGGCGACCTCGTCGGCACCGACCTCGTGCAAGCGGTCCCGCTGGTCGCCTCGGCCGCGCTCGGCCACCTGATCTTCGGCGACTTCCAGTTCAACGTGACCGCCGCGTTGCTGGTCGGCTCGATCCCCGGAGTGTTCCTGGGCGCGCAGGTCTCGGCCCGGGCGCAGGGCGGCTTCATCCGACGCGCGCTCGCCGTGGTGCTGCTTGCCAGCGCGCTCAAGCTTCTGCATGCATCGAACACGGAACTCATCGCGGGTGTCGCGGCCGCAGCGGTCCTCGGGCCTGTGGCCTGGGCATGGGTACGGCACCGCAACGGTCTTCCGGCGCTGGCCAGTCATGAGAACACGTCGACGAGCCATGCGAGTGGGACGACGCCGACCCGGTTGTCCGCAGCGGAATTCGCCGACGATAGAGCCTGACATGGTCGGCAACGCTTTGCTCCGCTAATCAGCGGTTGTGGCCGGATTCATGCCTGATCGGGCGATCGGGCAATTGGTGGCACACGGCTGCCCACGGTCGCACCGTTGAAGGCTCCATATGCAGGCACTTTGTCAGTACGGACGCTCTCCCGCGACGCTATCGATGTCGTTTTTCTCCATACATGAGCCTCCAACCCATCTCATCACTCGTTATCCGGACGACAGCGTTTGATCTGGACACGACGAATGATCGGACGGACGCATGATCGACACAGCCCAGCCGATGCGCAACGCCCGGCCGTACCGTCTGGCGCCGGGACGTACCCGTGGCTCGTCGTCTCAGGCCACGGCGAAGGCTGCGCCGACCGCGCCGCGCAACCTCCCGAGTGTCGGCGTCGTGATCCCGACCCGAGACCGTCCCGAAGCGCTGAGTCGGGCACTCAAGGCGGTGTTCGCGCAGGACTACGCCGGCCCGATGCGGGTGATCGTCGTGTACGACGGAACACCGCCCGACTACTTGCTCTCGCGTGCGCTGCCCCGACCGGTCATGGTGCTGTCGAACTGGCGCACGCCGGGCCTGGCCGGCACCCGCAACACCGGCGTCCTGGGTCTCGACACTGATCTTGTAGCGTTCTGCGATGACGACACCGTGTGGGACAGTGCAAAGGTCAACGCTCAGGTGCAGGCGTTGATCGCGCGCCCGGAAGCGGAGTTCGTCACGTGCGCGATCGAGGTCGAACACGCCGGTCGCCGGAAGCGGCGGCTGGCCGATCAGGACACCGTACGCGTCGAGGACCTCGTCGCCGCGCGCCCGGAGATGCTCCACTCGTCGACGTTCCTGATACGTCGGACCGCACTCGTTGGCGACCTCGGTCTCGTGGCCGAGGACGCTGCGGGCAGCGACAACGAAGACTGGGATCTGCTGCTCCGAGCGGCGAAGCGGGTGCCGGTCGTCCATGTTGACCAGGCCCTCGTACGGGTCCAGTGGCCACGGCGACCCCACTCGGCGTACGAATATGCGACCCGAATCTCATCGCTGCGCTGGATGATGGCGCGACACCCGGAGATTCGCGGCTGCCGGCCCGGCGCGGCTCGCGTCTACGGCGAGCTAGCGTGCTGGTCCGCTGCGTCGGGCAATCGGCGGGACGCTTGGTATTTCAGTGCCAAAGCGGTTCGCAACAATTGGCGCGAACCCGGAACGGCCATCGCGCTCGCGGCCGCTACCGGCGTCGTACGGGTCGATCGCGTGCTGGGCGCGTTGGACAAGCGCGCCCGGCGCGCCTGACCGTCATGTGTGGCTCTATCTGCTGACGGGTTCGTGTCGGTCGGCGCGGCTATCGTTGGCGCATGCCTTCCGGCGATGATCCTTCTGGCGACGACTCGTCCGTCCATGATCGCAGCGCGCCCGATGTCGATGGCGTCGTCGTGCGCGACGAGTGGGTCGCCGTCGCACCGGACGTACGGCTTCACCTGCGGCGATGGTTCCCGCCGGCCGCGTCACGAATCGAAGCCGACGAGCGGCCGACCACCCGCGATGTCCTGCTCGTGCACGGCCTGTCGTCGAACGCGCGCCTGTGGGACCAGGTCGCGGCCCGACTCGCCGCGGCCGGCCACGAAGCCACCGCCGTCGACCTGCGCTCGCACGGCGAGAGCGACGCACCCGACCACGGGTACGACACCGCGACGGCCGCTGCCGATGTCGCGACGATCGCGGATCACTTGGGCATTGCCGGCGCGGTCGTCGCCGGCCAGTCGTGGGGTGGCAACGTCGTCATCCGGCTCGCGGCCGAACGTCCCGACCTCGCGGCCGCCGTGGCTCTGGTCGACGGCGGATGGTTCAGTCCGGCCGACACGTTCGACTCGTGGGCATCTGCGGAGCGGCGGATGCGACCGCCCGACGTAGACGGTCAGCCGGCTGCTGCGATGCGGGCCCGAATGCGGGCCGGGCATCCACAATGGAGCGACTCCGCGATCGAGGCCACCGTCGCCAACCTCCGGGAAGAGGCAGACGGCACGATCCGCCGCCGGTTGAGCATCGAGCACCACATGCAGATCGCGCGGAGCATGTGGGACGACCCGCCGGCGCCGTACTATCCCCGGGTCGCCGCGCCGGTGTTACTCATGCCTGCGCTCCCGGACGATCCGGAGGCGGCGGCGCCTCGTCGCGAACGGATCATGCGTGCGGCGGCCGCGTTGCCTCACGCCAGCATCAGCGAGTATGTGGGCGGCGATCACGATCTGCACGCCCAACAGCCGGGGCGGGTTGCCGACGACCTCTTGGCGCTGGCGGCTCGGTTGCACGACGTCGGCGCGCTCAACGTGGCCAGCGAAGGGTCGATTCGATGACGCGACTGCTCGTCATGATGGGCTCCGGCGAGACGGCTCCGACGATGATCAAGCCACATCGCGAGTTCTTCGCTCGCATCGGCGACGCACCGGCCGTGGTTCTCGACACTCCGTACGGGTTCCAGGAAAACGCCGACGACATCTCCGACCGGGCCGTGGCGTATTTCGACGCAAGCGTCGGTCGCAAGGTCAACGTCGTGTCGTGGCGCAGTCGCGATCTCGCGCCGACCGCCCGCGCCCGCGCGCTCGCGGATCTCGGCGACGCCGGCTGGATCTTCGCCGGCCCCGGCAGCCCGACCTATGCACTACGCCAGTGGCGCGACACCGAGGTCCCGCAACTCCTCACCGATCGGCTCAAGCGCGGCGGTGTCGTCGTCTTCGCCAGCGCCGCCGCACTCACCCTCGGCTCACACACAGTTCCGGTGTATGAGATCTACAAGGCGGGCGAGCCACCGGCGTGGGCGGAGGGGCTTGACATCGTCCGGCAGGTGACCGGTATGCCGGTTGTGGTGGTGCCGCACTACGACAACGCGGAAGGCGGCCACCACGACACACGGTTCTGCTATCTCGGCGAACGTCGACTGTCGCACATGGAGCAGATGCTGCCGGACGACACCTTCATCATCGGCATCGACGAACACACCGCCGTCACGCTAGATCTCGACGCTACGACGGCGACGGTGTCCGGCAACGGCACGATGACGGTCCGACGTCACGGCAGCAGTACGGTCTTCCCGAGCGGGACCGTACTCACCTTCGACGAGCTCAATCGCGAGCACCCCGGCACGACATCGGCGCGCCGGTCCGCTCAGGGGACCGACCAGCCGGGCGCAGC
>DASQPR010000049.1:0-3431 GCA_035643815.1 Micromonosporaceae bacterium
GCCATGCCATGATCGTCATCGAGGGTGGCGCGGTGGCCACCGTGGATGCGTCGGGAACGGAATACCGCGCCGGCCACGTGGTCATCGACGGCGACCGGATTGTTGCGGTCGGTCCGGGCGCCGCCGACCGGTACCCGGAACCGGTCAGCTACGTCGATGCCACCGGCTGCCTGGTCACGCCGGGCCTCATCAACACGCACCATCATCTGTATCAGTGGGCCAGCCGAGGGCTCGCCCAGCAGCAGAACCTCTTCGGCTGGCTGACCGAGCTATACCCGGTCTGGACCGGCATCGACGAGGAGGTCGTCGGCGCGGCGGCCACCGCCGGGTTGGGCTGGCTGGCGTTGTCCGGCTGCACCACCAGCACCGACCATCACTACGTCTTCCCGCGCGGCCGCGGCGACCTGTTCGCCGCCACCATCGAGGCGGCCTCGGCGGTGGGCATGCGGTTCCACCCCACCCGGGGGTCGATGGATCTCGGATTGTCCGCCGGCGGCCTGCCACCCGACGACCTCGTCGAGAAGACCGACGAGGCCTTGGCCGCCACCCAGGAGGCGATCGACCGCTTCCACGACCCGTCGCCCGGCGCGATGCTGCGGGTCGCGGTCGCCCCGTGCTCACCGTTCTCCGTGACGCCGGATCTGATGCGCGAGTCCGTCGCCCTGGCGCGCAATGCCGGTGTGCGGCTACACACACACCTCGCGGAGACGCTCGAGGAAGCGTCGTACTGCGAGCGCGAGCACGGCTGCACTCCGGTGGAGTATGCCGAGCGTCTCGGTTTCCTCGGCGATGACGTCTGGCTCGCGCACGGCGTCCACTGCTCGGCCACGGAGATCGCGCGCCTCGGCGAGACCGGCACCGGCGTGGCGCACTGCCCCAGTTCCAACGCCCGGCTCGGTACCGGGATCGCACCGGTGCGGGACCTGCTCGACGCAGGCGCGCCGGTGGGTCTTGGCGTCGACGGAGCGGCGTCACAGGAGGCCGGCCAGCTCGGCGCCGAGTTGCGCCAGGCGCTGTACGCGGCGCGGTTGCGGGGCGGCCCCCCGGCGTTGACGGTGCGCCAAGCGCTCGCGTTGGGCACGATCGGCGGCGCGCGCTGCCTCGGCCGGGCCGACGAACTCGGTTCGCTGGAGCCGGGCAAGCTGGCCGACGTCGCCCTGTGGCGGCTCGACGGACTCGGCCACGCGGGCATCGACGACCCGGTGGCGGCGCTCGTGCTTGGTCCGCCGGCCGTCGTCGGGTTGCTGCTCGTCGGCGGCGTACCGATCGTCGAGCAAGGTGCGCTGGTTCGCGTACGGGAGGCGGAGATGACCGGTCGCATTCGCGTCGCCGCGCGCCGGCTGGCCGGGGCAGTGGCGACATGACCGAGGCGGTGGCGGCATGAGCCGCCCGCAGATCGGCACCGCTGGGCGTGACACTGCGGCGCCCGAGACGGCGCCGCCCGATGTCGTCGTGGTGCGCGACACTCCGGTGCGCGGCGGTGTGGGCGACGATGCCCGACGGCCCGACGGCACGCTTAAGGTGCTCGGCGAATTCGCCTACTCATCCGACCTGTGGGCGCGCGACATGCTGTGGGGCGCGACGTTGCGCAGCCCGCATCCGCGGGCCCGGATCCGAGGTATCGATCTGACCGAAGCCCTTACGCTGCCTGGGGTGTACGCCGTGCTTACCCACGAGGACGTGCCGGGCGCGAAACTGTACGGCCTGGAGCGACCCGACCAGCCGGTGCTCGCGATTGACCAGGTGCGCTACCAGGGCGAGCCGGTCGCGATCGTGGCCGCCGACCATCCAGAGACCGCCCGTCGCGCCGCCGCCCGCATCACCGTGGAATACGAGGTGCTGACGCCCGTCGTGGATGCCGAGTTGGCGCTTCGCCCGGGTGCGGATGCCGTGCATCCGACCGGCAACCTGCTGCGGCACGTACCGGTGCGGCGGGGCGATCCTGCCGCGACAGCCGAGGTCGTGGTGTCCGGCGAGTACCAGGTCGGCTCGCAGGATCAGGCGTTCCTCGGCCCGGAATCGGGGCTCGCCGTACCGGCCGACGATGGCGGCATCGACCTGTATATCGCGACCCAATGGCTGCACGTCGATCAGAAGCAGGTCGCCGCGTGCCTAGGTCTGCCCGCCGAGAAGGTGCGCCTGACCCTGGCCGGGGTCGGCGGCGCGTTCGGCGCCCGAGAAGACCTCTCCATGCAGGTACACGCGTCGATGCTGGCACTGCGCACCGGACGGCCGGTGAAGATGGTGTACGGGCGGGCGGAGTCGTTCTTCGGCCACGTACATCGGCACCCGGCAACAATGCGCTACGAAATCGGCGCTCATCCGGACGGAGAGCTCGTATACCTGCGCGCCGGCATCGTGCTCGACGGCGGAGCCTATGCCTCCAGTTCCACGGCGGTATGCGCCAACGCCGCGACGCTGGGCATCGGACCGTACCGGGTGCCCAACGTCGTCATGGACGCGTACGTCGCCTACACCAACAATCCGCCGTGTGGCGCGATGCGGGGTTTCGGTGCCGTACAGGCCTGCTTCGGCTACGAGTCGATAATGGATCGGCTCGCCGCGGCGTTGGGACTCGATCCGGTCGAGGTACGCGTCCGCAACGCGTTGGCGACGGGCGACACCATGCCCACCGGTCAGGTAGTCGACGGACCGGCTCCGGTCGCGCAGCTGCTCCGACTCGTCGCCTCCGCGCCGGCGCCGAAACCGGCCACCGACGACCTGCGCCAGGTGCCCGGCGGCGTGTCCAACACCACGCACGGCGAGGGCGTCGTGCGCGGTGTTGGATACGCGGTCAGCATCAAGAACGTCGGTTTCTCCGAGGGCTTCGACGATTACGCCAGCGCCCGGGTCCGGCTAGATCTCGTCGCGGGATCGCCCGCGGTCGTCGTGCATACGTCGGCCGTTGAGGTGGGCCAGGGCCTGGTCACCGTACAGGCGCAGATCGCGCGCACCGAACTCGGCGTCGAGCAGGTCACTGTCGCCGTCGCGGACACCAGCGTCGGCAGCGCGGGCTCGACCTCCGCGTCGCGGCAGACGTACATGACCGGCGGTGCGGTGCGCGCGTCGTGCATCGCGATCCGCGATCGCGTGCTGTCCCGCGTCGGCGGCGCCCGCCTCGTCGCGGGCATGATCATCGACGAATCCGGTGAGCCGCTGGCCCAACTGGCCGAGGTGCTGCGCGACGGAGCGATAGAGGAGACCGTGCAGTGGCGGCACCGTCCGACCGAGGCGCTCGACCCGGTCACCGGGCAGGGCAACGCTCACGTGCAGTACGCGTTTGCTGCGCACCGGGCCACGGTGGACGTCGACACCGAACTCGGGTTGGTGCGGGTGGTCGAGATCGCCACCGCGCAGGACGTGGGCAAGGCGATCAATCCACAGGCCGTGCTGGGGCAGATTCACGGCGGGACCGCCCAGGGGCTGGGTCT
>DASQPR010000050.1:0-8863 GCA_035643815.1 Micromonosporaceae bacterium
CGGTGCTGCCGTCGGTCTTGCACCAGGCCACCGTTTGGCCCTTGCGGATGGCGCCCTCCCGGACACGGCACAACGCGAGCCGGCCGAGGAACGGTGAGGCGTCGAGGTTGGTCACGTGCGCCTGCAGCGGCGCGCCCTCGGTGTAGACGGGCGCCGGCATGGTGTCGAGGATCGTCTGGAACAACGGCTCCAGCGACGTCGAGTCGGTCGGCACCGTACCGCCGGCCGGCTGCGTCAGCGTGGCGATGCCGTCCCGCGCACACGCGTACACGATCGGGAAGTCGATCTGGTGCTCGTCCGCGTCCAGGTCGAGGAACAGCTCGTACGTGTCGTCGACGACCTCCTTGATCCGGGCGTCGGCGCGATCCACCTTGTTGATCACCAGGATGATCGGCATGCGTGCTTCCAGCGCCTTGCGCAGCACGAAGCGGGTCTGCGGCAGCGGACCCTCGGACGCATCCACCAGCAGTACGACACCGTCGGCCATGGTGAGGCCGCGCTCGACCTCGCCCCCGAAGTCGGCGTGACCTGGCGTATCGATGATGTTGATCGTGACCGGGTCGGAGCCGTCCGTCGGGTGATAGGCCACCGAGGTGTTCTTCGCGAGGATCGTGATGCCCTTCTCGCGTTCCAGGTCCATCGAATCCATCACCCGGTCGGCCATCTCGGCACGGGCGTGCCAGCCGCCGGACTGCTTGAGCATGGCGTCGACCAGGGTGGTCTTCCCATGGTCGACATGGGCGACGATGGCAACGTTGCGGAGGTCGGAGCGCGTGGGCATGGTGTCTATCTTTCCGGTTGGTGATGCGTTGGGTCGTGGCGCCCTCCGCCCGGCACGCTGCGTCACGCCGGCACGCCCGAAGGCGGTGTCCGGATTGGCGCGGCGTGCGGCGCGGAACGGGCCGTTAGGGATCTTGACGCCGACCGCCGCCGTTCGGTACCACTGAGCGGTGACTCAGAACCCGACGGCCGACGTGGTCGTGGTCGGTGCCGGCGTCGCCGGTCTGGTGGCCGCCACGAGGCTGCGGTCCGCCGGATTCGACGTCGTCGTGCTCGAAGCCCGTGACCGCGTCGGCGGCCGCACCGTCAACCGGGAGATCCCGGGCGCCGGTGGCGAGGTCATCGAGATGGGTGGCCAGTGGATCGGACCGACCCAGCACCGGGCGGTCAGCCTCGTGGCCGAACTCGGTCTCGATCTATATGGCACGTATGACGAGGGCAAGCATACCGTCGAGTTCAACGGAAAGCTGAATCGCTATAGCGGGCGCATTCCGTGGCTCGGCGCGCTGACGCTGGCCGATATCGGGCTGGCGCAGCTCAAGCTAGATGCCGCGGCCCGGCGAGTGGATACCGGCGCGCCGTGGGCGACGAAGAACGCGTCCCGCCTTGATCGCGAGACATTCGCCCAGTGGATGGCACGTAATGTCAAAACCACCGGTGGCGACAAATTCTTCCGGATCGTCACCGAGGCGGTGTTCTCGGCCGAGCCGGAGGACATGTCGGCGTTGTGGACGATGTTCTATCTCGGCTCCGCCGGTGGCCTCGATGTGCTGATCAACACACGCAAGGGAGCCCAGCAGGATCGGGTGGTCGGCGGTAGCCAGCTCATCGCGCTGCGGCTCGCGGAACGCCTCGGCAACGCCGTACAGACTCGAGCGATCGTGCACGCGATCGACTGGTCCGCGGATCGCGCCACGGTGACCACCGCGGACGGTCGGATCTTCGCCGCCCGCCGGGTCGTGCTCGCGGTGCCGCCGGCGCTGACCGGTCGGATCGCGATGACACCACCGATGCCACTGGTACGCAATGCCTTGGTCGAGGGCATGCCGATGGGTTCGGTCATCAAGATCAACGTGGTGTACGACACGCCGTTCTGGCGCGAGCAGGGCCTGTCCGGCCAAGCGAACAGCGATACGAGGGCGCTGAACACGGTCTACGACAACACACCGTACGGCGGTTCGCCGGCCGTGCTTCTCGGCTTCCTCGAGGGCCGTCATGCGCGGATTTGCGGCGCGCTGGCCCCGGACGTACGCCGCCAGCTCGTGCTGGACGACCTGGCAGCGTATTTCGGCCCCCGGGCCTACGACGTGGTCGACTATCTCGAGTTGGACTGGTGCGCCGAGGAGTTCAGCGGTGGCTGCTACGGGGCGTTCGCGACGCCAGGGACGCTGACACAGTTCGGTGCGTCGCTGCGCGAGCCGGTCGGGCCGATCCATTTCGCCGGCACCGAGACGGCGACACGGTGGGCCGGCTACATCGACGGGGCGGCCGAGTCCGGCGATCGGGTGGCCGCGGAGGTCGCGGCCGACCTGCGCACAGCCCACAGTGGGCAGTGACGGGCCAGTCCCACGCTGACGGATATGGATATTGCGGCGTGACGATCAACGCGCTACGTTCTCGTTAATCAATGTTTCGTGAGGTAGCGATGCAGATGGTTGCCACACCTGGTTGCCGCTTCGCCACTCACGAGGGACCGAGTTCCCTCGCGGGGCACTTCACTGTTACCACCCTCCCTTCGCCACTGGTCTCTCGCCGCCGACATGCGCGCGAGCCTTGGCTTGCGCCTGCGCGACGAGGGGTCAAGGGCGTCACCGCTACCGTAGAAAGAGGCCACCACCATGGCTGAACCGGAAGCACCCGCAGCGCCGTCCGGCATCGCCGGCATTGCCGACCCCGCACCGCTGGGACTCGCGGCGTTCGCACTGACCACATTCCTCCTCTCCGCGGACAACGCGAACATCATCAAGGGCAGCGGAAACGCGTGGCTCGGCTACGCGCTCGCCTACGGCGGACTCATTCAGCTCCTTGCTGGCATGTGGGAATTCCGCCGTGGCAACGTCTTCGGCGCGACTGCCTTCTCGTCGTACGGCGGATTCTGGATCGGTCTCTGGTTCTACTTCCTGCACAACGGGCCGAACACGAAGGATCTCGGCTTCATCCTGCTAGCGTTTGCCATCTTCAACACCTACATGTTGTTGTGTGCGACGCGCGTGAATGCCGCGGTCACGGCGGTGTTCCTGACGCTGGAGCTCACCGAGATCTTCCTGTTCATCGGGTTCCTGGCGGACAGCAAGAACATCATCAAGGTCGGTGGCATCATCGGCATCGTGACAGCCGTAGTGGCCTGGTACGCGTCGTTCGCCGGGGTGTTCAACTCGTTCGGCGGCGACCGTGGGTTGCCGGTCGGCCGACCGCTGATGGGCGCTGGCCTTCTGTCCGTACCTCGTCAGGCAGACCGGGTCGGCGTGCCCGACTGACGTACCGTCCCACCTTGCGAAGCTGCGGCGGGCACCGGATCCGGTGCCCGCCGCAGTGCTGTTTGCGGCGTCCCGCCGTCGCGAGCGTCGGCCGACGCGCGTCACGCCGACCGAGGCTCGCGCGCCGCGCGGTGGGCCCGGAGGTCGGCGATCGCCCGATCGGCGATATCGCGCTCGTCCCCGGGCTGCCGCGCACTCGCATCGAGTCGGCCAACCGAGTCGTGATCGTCCATCGTGTCGTGACGATGAACTGAGTCGCGCCGGCGGGCGCGGGCGACGATGTCGTCGGCGAGGCCATCATATCGGTCGGCTTCGGCCGGATGATCGCCGCGTACGGCGCCCGCCAGCACCCGGAGGGCGCGCGCCTCGGCCAACCGGTAGCCGCTGTGTCGCAACAGAATCAGCGCGTGTTCGGCATCCTCGACGGCGCTCTCGATATCGTTCATCTGGATCCGGGCGGCGGCCGCGACGGTCAAGGCCTCGCCGGCGAGCGTACGGTATCCGGCCCGCTCCGCGTTCGACAGCGCGGACCGGGCATGTGCGAGCGCGACGCCGTGCCGCCCGGTGAACCGCGTCGCGTTGGCCAGCCCGACCATCGCGACCGTCTCCACGTAGAGCGCCCGGGCCTGTCGGGCCGCGTCGAAGGCGGCGAGATGATCGGCGATCGCGTCGTCCACCAGCCCGAGCGCGAGACGGACTCGCCCTCGGGTCGACAAGACGTACGACTGCGTCTGAAGGTCGGACCGTTCTCGGCACAGGGCGAGCGACCGCTCCACGAATGACTCCGCGTCGACCAACCGTTCCTCGTCGAGGTAGACGGCGGCGAGGTCCATCAGGGTTTGCGCTTCCTGATGCCGGTTGCCGGTGCGGCGATGCACCCATAGCGCCATCGTGAGGTGGTCGAGCGCGCGCGGCAAGTCACCGAGTGCGTGCTCGCTGTATCCGAGGTACTGCAGCGCGCTGGCCTCGCCGCCGGCGAAGTTCGCGTGCCGGGCGAGGTCGAGCGCGGCGGCATGCTGACGTACGGCATCGTGCAGGCGACCCATCTGGTGCAGGGTGCTGCCGAGGTTGACGAGCGTGATCGCCTGACGGCGCCGGCTGCGCGCGAGTGACAGGGCGAGACGATAGGAGTCGACGGCCGCCCCGAGATCGCCATCGTCGGCGTACGCGATGCCGAGGTTGGTGAGGATAGCCTCCTCCGCCTCGATCCAGCCGACCCGTCGCGCGATTGCCTTCGCCGTCGTGTATTGCTCGATCGCGGCCGGTCGCCGAGCAAGGCAGTGGTTGGCCGCGGCCAGGTTCAGGCGCATCGCGGCTTCGGCCCGCTCGTCGTGGCCTCGGATGGCGGCAGCCAGACCCGTTTCCGCCATCGGCAACCATTCGGCGCCGTGACGGTTGTACCAGAAGTAGCCGCGTAACGCGTCCGCGAGCAACCATGACATCTGGTCGCGGCCACTCAGCGCAGCGAATTCCGCGACCGCGACGAGATTCGACCGCTCGGCGTCGAGCCACGTCGCGGCGTGCAGGTCGGTGGCGTACGTGGCCGGGACGGCCGGTAGCGATACCGCGGCGTCGCGCCCTTCAAGCCGGACGATGTGCGGGTAGACCAGTCGCCCGGCCGTACGCGCGCTGTGCACGTACCAGGTGATCAGGCGGTCGAGCGCGCTCGCGGTGTCGTCCTGAACCTCGGCCTGCTCGGCCGCGTAGAGCCGCAGGAGATCGTGCAGCGCGAATCGATCAGGCGCGACCTCGTCCACCAGATGCGCCGTCACGAGGCGGCGCAGTAACGACTCGGCGACCTCGGGCGGGCAGTCAACCAGCGCCGCCGCCGCCGGCGTCGTCACGTCCGCGCCCGGCGCCACGCCGAGTAGCCGGAACATCTCGCGTGCGGGCGCATCGAGCTCCGCGTACGACAGGTCAAAGGCGGACCGTACGGCACTGCGCGGGTCACCATCGATGGCGAGTGTCGCGAGCCGGTCGCCGCCGCGGAGCGTCCCGACATAATCGGCGATGGTCCGCAGCGGAGCTCCGGCCAACGTGGCCGCCGCTACCCGCAGTGCGAGCGGCAGGTAGGCGCAGAGTTCGGCGAGCTCGGTGGCAGCGTGCGGCTCGGCCGCCACGCGGTCGCTCCCGAGCGCCCGGTCGAGCAGCACGCGTGCCTCGGTGGCGGAAAGCACCGAGAGGCCGAGGTGGCGTGCACCGTCGTGGGCGACCAGGCCATCGAGTCGCTGCCGGCTGGTGACAACCACCGCGCAGCCCGGGCCGCCCGGCAGCAGCGGCCGGACCTGGCCCGCATCGGCGACGTTGTCGAGCACGATCAGGACACGGCGGTCGGCGAGCAGGCTGCGATAGGCCGCCGCCGCATCATCGACGTCGCTCGGCACGCGCTCACCGGGCACGCCTAGGGCCCGCAGGAACCGGGCCAACGCGTCCGCCGATCGCGTGGACGTGCCGGCGGCGTACCCGCGCATGTCGGCGAAAAGCTGCCCGTCCGGAAAGCGCTCGCGAACGTCGTGGGCCCATCGCACGGCGAGCGCGGTCTTGCCGACGCCAGCGGTGCCGGTGATCACGGCGATCCGAGCGGTGTCCTGATCGGGGTGGCGTTCCGGCACGAGCATGCGGTCGAGTGCGTCCAGTTCGGCTCGGCGTCCAATGAACGCGGCCGCGTCGAGCGGCAGTTGAGCCGGTGCCACGACCGGCGTGACGTCGATCCGGGACGACGGCACATCCAACTCGGGCGCCTGCCGCAGGATCGCGATCTCCATGCCCCGCACCTCGGGTCCGGCGTCGATGCCGAGTTCGTCGGCCAGGGCCGCCTTCGCGAGCGCGCCTACCTCCAGTGCCTTCGCCGCCTGCCCGTCGCGATAGAGCGCGAGCATGAGCTGCGCGACCAGCCGCTCCCGGGTCGGCATGGCCGCCACGAGATCGGTTAGCTCGCCGACGAGCTCGCGATGATGGCCGAGATCGAGCTCGACCGCGATGCGTTCTTCGATCGCCGCGATGCGCTCTTCGTCCAGCCCGGCGCACAACCATTGGCGCGCCTCGTCCGGGAGTTCGGCCGCGAGGACTGGCCCGCGCCACAGACCCTCGGCGTCGCGCAACGCCCGCGCTCGCGCCCGACCGGACCGGTCGCGCGCCGCCGCAACGTGGGTACGGAACCGGAACACGTCCACGCGATCGCGTGGCACGTCCAGGCGGTACGCGTCTCCGACGGTGGTGATGCGTGCCACAGTGCCGAGCGCGGTCCGTAACCGACTTATGCCGACCTGAAGGCCGTTGCGCGCACTCGGCGGCGGGTCGACCCCGAACCAGGCGATCTCGGTCAGCCGGGCCAGCCGTACGGGTTGGCCGGCCCACAGGGCAAGCACGCCCAGCATCAGGCGCTGGCGGCGTTGTCCCAGGTCAAGCGGTTGACCGTCCCGCCGGACATCGAGCGGGCCGAGGATGCGGATCGTTGGTTCGTCCACGCGCAGCCGCCACCCCGATTCGGCCTTCCGGTGCCCGACGCTAACACGTGGCGGCGGTGCTGCTCAGAGGCGTTGCCGAGTCCATATCCGACTGTGGCGCATTCGTTAGCGACAAGGTCGCAGATGCGCGCAACCGAATCGGTCGCTCGCGCTACCGGCGGCGACATCCGTTGCGCTCGCGCCCAGTGGCGTAAGCGGACGGTAAGCGCCGGGCCGCAGCATGGAGCATGCGCAGGTCCGGCCGCGGTCACCGCGATGCTCTGGTGCACGAGCGGAGCGACGCCGATGCCGGGCACCGCTCGCCCTCGACTCGCCGCGTCCCCGGTCGCCACTGGGGCGGGCGGTGCGAGGAGAGTCCGCGTCGCTCCATGCCGGACAGCATCGGGGGCCCGGCACTTGGGGGACCGGGCTCCCGGGCGGCCGGCATGGGGCGCTGCTCGACATCGTGCGGAGCGGCATCGCCGGCACGGTCGATATCGCCGGCATCGTCGGCACGGTCGATATCGCCGGCATGGTCGGCGTTGCCGGCGTTGCCGGCGTTGGAGCGTCATCGTCAGACCGGCGTCATCGTCAGGGAGGCGTCATGCGTCCGAGGTTGAAGGATGTGTACTGGGAGCGCAGCGGGGCCGAGCTGAGGCTCGTCCGAGATGCGCACGAGCAACTGCGCCTCGACGATCCCGACGGCATGGTGGAGTTGCTCCTTGACCTGCTGTTCAAGGGCAGCCGTACGCCACCGGAACTGGCCGAGGTGGTCGGCGTGCCGGTGGCCACGGTGGACCGGGTCGTCGATGTGCTCGACCGGCATCGCCTGCTCGTCGACGACGAGAGGGCCGGACGTATCGGCGCCGATACCCGCGATCGGTACGCCGACAATCTGGCGTTTTTCGATCCGTACGCGACGCTGGCGCTCGGTCGTGAGGACATGCTCGAGCGTCTGCGGACCGCCCACGTGTTGTTGCTCGGCCTCGGCGGGGTCAACATGACCGCGGCCGCGCAACTGTGCGGGCTCGGCGTCGACCGGCTCACCGTGGTCGACACCGGCACGATCGTCGCCCGTGACCTCGGCTGGCAGCCGTTCGCCCGCAGCCGCGACGTCGGCACGCGTACGGTCCGGCGAGCGGCCGCGTGGCTGCGCGAGGCCGAGCCTTCGTTGCACGTCGATGCCGTCGACTCTGCGGTGGGCAGCGCCTCGGCCTTGTCCGCGATGCTCGACCGCTACTGTCCCGATCTCGTCATCGTCGACGACGTCAGTCCGTTCATTCCGCACGGGCGCGGCGCCAACGGCGGACCCAGCGTGCCCACCCCGACCGCGGGTGGCTCGACCGGCGGTGGTCCGGCCCCGCGCGGCTCGGCATTCGGCGGTTCGGCGCTCGGCGGTTCGGCGCTCGGCGACATTGTCGGCGGCGACGGTGTCGACGTATGGGTGAACGCGGCGTGCGTCGGGGCCGGCCTGCCCTTCGTACGGGCGATCATCGGTGCGGCCGGCGCTGCCGTCTACTCGGTCGATCCGGGTCGCAGCGGCTGCGTTGCCTGCATGGGATCCGGGTCCGCGAACGGCCAGGCGCCGGCGGTGATGCGTCTGCTGAACGAACGGCCGGGCGGCGGGTTGCACATCGGCCCGGTGGCCGGCCTCTTGGGCTCACTGGTCGCCTTCGAAGCGATGCGCTACCTCACCGGGTTCGAGCCTCCGGCCTATGCCGGTCAACCGATCCGGGTGGAGATCAGCTCGGGCGGTGGGCTTCGCCGGCTCGGGTGGCAGCGCAGCCCGTCCTGCCCGGTGTGCCGGCGAGCCGACCCTAGGTGACCGCCGGATCGGTGACGTCGGCGACGGCGGCGTCAAGGACCCGTACGGCATCGTCCGCGGCGAGCACGACGGCGGTGTCGCGCGAGCCGGCACCGATGCGGACGGTTCGCCCCGCGATGCGTTGGTCCGCGACCACCGGCCACGCAGTCGTTGCCCCGAACGGCGTGATCGTGCCGCGTTCATAGCCAGTGGCGCCCTGGGCCGTCGCGGCGTCCGGCATCGACAGTCGGTTGACGCCGAGCACCGCCCGAAGCTTGGGCCAGGAGATCGCGCGGTCGCCCGGGACGAGTACGAATACGAAGTCGTCGTCGGCCCGGCGTACGACGATGGTCTTG
>DASQPR010000051.1:0-6708 GCA_035643815.1 Micromonosporaceae bacterium
CGGGATCGCGGCGATCAGCGCGGCCGCGGCGATCATGTTCTGGTTCGACACGAACTGACCCTGCAGGTTGGCCAGTGCCGACGTGATCGGGCGCCGGCTTCCGGTCGAGATCAGCGTGATCGCCCAGAAGAAGTCGTTGTAGATCCACGTCGTGAGCAGAGTCGCCAAAGCGGCGAGGGCCGGCCGGCACAGCGGCAACGTCAACCGCCAGTAACGCGTCCACAGCGTCGCCCCGTCGACGATCGCGGCCTCGTCCATGTCGGTCGGGATCGTTTTCATGTAGTTGCTCAAGACGAACACGCAGAACCCGAGCTGGAACGACGTGTTGATGACGATCAGGCCCAGGATCGAGTTGTAAAGCAGGCCGCTGCCGGTCAACGCCGTCGGCAAATGGATCGCCAGGTAGATCCGGTAGAGCGGCGTGATGAGGACCTGCTGCGGCAGCAGGTTGCCGGCCGTGAAGAGGATCAGCAGCGGGATGTTGAAGCGGAAACTCAATCGGGACACCACGTACGCGAAGGACGACGCCAGTAACAGCGTGATGACCACGGCCGGCACCGTGATGTAGACGGAGTTCAGGAAGAAGTGCCACATCTGCGACTGGGTCCACGCCTGGGTGAAGTTGGCCAGCGTCAGGTGATGCGGCAGCGAAACGTACCCGAGCTTGTTTGTCTCGCTAATCGGTCGCAGGGCGACGTAGAGCGCGAAGACGATCGGCGTGATCCAGGCGACGGTAGCCACGATCATGAAAACCTGGGTCGCCGCACTGCCCGCACGGATGCTGCGCTTCCGGCGCGCCACACCGGTGCGAGCTTTGGCCAGTGGCGTCGACGCTTCGGTTATCGCCGTCACGGCTACCTTTCCTCCCGGCGGAACGCTTGGAACAGGAAGATCGAAATCGGTACGAGCGAAATGACCAGGAGTACGACGCCCAACGTTGAGCCGAACCCGATGCGTTGCGTCTCACCGACGATGTTCTGGGTCACCGAGATCGACAGCAACTCCAGGCCTCGCAACGGATTGCCGTTGCTCGTGATGTAGACCAGGTCGAATGCGCGTAGCGACTCGATAACCGTCACCACGAGGATGACGATGTTGATCGGCCGCATGGCCGGGAACACAACTCGCCAGAACGTCTGCCACGTGCTCGCGCCGTCGACCGTTGCCGCTTCCCGCAGTGCCGGGTCGACCGACTTCAGACCGGCGAGGTAAAGAACCATCACGTAACCGGCCTGCCGCCACGTCGCCTCGACCAGCAGCGCCCACAGGTTCAGATGCGGGTTGCCCAGCCAGGCGATCAGGTTGTCGTTGTGATTCCGGCCGATGATCGTGTTGATGAGGCCGTAGTTCGGTGAGTAGATGAGCTCCCAGATGATGCCGATGAGGGCAAGCGACAGCATGACCGGCAGAAACAGGATGCTCTGGTAGATGCGGCTGCCGCGGATACCCCGGTCGATGATGACCGCGAAGAGCATGCCGAGCGGCGTCGCAATCACGATGAACACCAGCAGCCACGTGGCGTTGTGGCGCACGGCCGGCCAGAAGTCCGGGTAGTTCGTGAAGACCTGGTGATAGTTCTGCACGCCGTAGAGGCAGCCCGGCTGCGGGATCCCCGGCGCGGACGGCAGCGACGCGCACGACGTCATTTGGACACCGCCGACGCCCGTCCACTTGGTGAACGAGAGCGCAACGGTCGCCAACGCCGGGAACCATACGAATGCGGCTTCCAGCAACAGCGGGATGCCGAGCATCGCCGCGACGACAAACTTGTCACGGCGTGTCAGCACGCGCAGACGCCCCCGACGGCGAGGCGGGATCGCCGTCGGGGACGCGGATGGGCGCGCGGTGGTATCGACCATCAGCTGGTGAAGATCGACTTCGCCTGGCTCTCGGCGCTCTGCTGGATCGAGGCGATGTTCGCGGCGGTCGGATTGTCGATAAAGCCCTGGATCAGCTTGATCATCGCGGTCGCCATGTCGGGAACGGTGTCCCGGTCCATGAACTGCGACACGTTCTTGCACTTGGCGATCTCGGCCACCGACTTCTTCTGGATCGCGTTGTACGTCGGCGCGACCAGACCGTTGGCGAGGCCGACATCCCAGTGGTCGGTCTGTAGGAACGTCGTCTCGGCATCGGGTGAGCCGATGTATTCGAGGACCTTCTTGGCGCTGCCCGCGTTCTTGCCCTTCTTCGGCAGGATGAACCCATCGGTCGGCGCGTCCATGTAGTCCGTGCCGTACGCGGGGTTGATCGACGGGAAGACGAAGAAGTCGAGGTCGTCGAGGTTCGACGCCGCGTAGTTCGCCGCCACCTGGTTCGAGCCCTGGAACATCATGCCCGCCTGCTTGTTCTCCAGCGTCTTCGCCGCGTCCTGCCAGATGCGCCCATTCGCGCCCTTCTGGCAGTAGGGCAGCAGCTCGCGCCACTGGTTGAACACCGCCGTGACGCTCGGATCCGTCCACGGGATCTCGTGCTTCATCAACTTGATGTGGTTGTCATAGCCGTTCACGCGCAGGTTGATGATGTCGAACGTACCGAGAGCGGGCCAGCCGTCCTTCTCCGCGAACGCGAGCGGCACGAGGCCGTCGCTCTGCATCTTCTTGGCCAGCGCGATGAAGTCGTCCCACGTAGTCGGGACCGTGTAGCCCTTCGACGAGAACGTGCTCTTGTTGTAGAACACGACCCACGGGTAGTTGTAGATCGGCACCAGGTAGTAGTGGCCGTCGATGCCCTTCGACAGGCTCTTGGCGGCATCGTTGAAGTTGCCGCCGATCTTGTCCCAGACATCGTCGATCGGGCTCAGCAGATTCTGCGCGGCGAAGAACTGCAGCCGGTAGCCCGCGAACCAGGTCGCCAGCGAATCCGGAGTGCCTTGCAGGTAATTGCTGATGTTGTTCTGGAACGTGTTGTGGTCCGCGGTGTTGATAGTGATCTTTTCGCTCGTCTTGCTCGCCGCCGCTGTGCACAGAGCCGCGAACGCGGCCTTCGGCTGCGGGTCCGAGTAGTTCGAACCGAAGGTGACCGGTCCGGACGCGGCATTCGACGTCGTGCCCGTGCTGGTCTTGCTGTCGCTGCCGCAGGCGGAGAGCAGACCGGTCGCGCCGGCCGCTGCGGCCAACCCGGCCATTCCTTTGAGAGCCGTACGTCGGCTGACCGCCGACAACGAAGTGGACTGTGCTGAATCGCCAGGCATCGGTGCCTCCTCGACACGTGGGCCGCTGACTTCTGCCGACGTACTGAACGTCACAAAAAATACGAACAAGTTCCAACGCCAACCATCACAACCAACCAAAGCAAAGCGTCGGCGGCATGACTTGTCAAGGCGCAAATTGGTCTCGCTCCCACGAGCGTCCACTCCGGAGCCCGTTACGCCGCCTCGTCCCGGGTTTCGATCAGCTGAGGAACGTGCTCGGACAGGATGCGAGCGGCTGAACGTGGGAGCCGGTCGTCGGTGACCACGACATGCGCAGCGGTCAACGGCGCGATGTCGGCCAGCCCGACGACACCCCACTTGGACGAGTCGGCAACCACGATGACCTCGCGCGCGCACGCGATCAACGCACGGTTCGTGGCCGCTTCGGCGAGGTTCGGCGTCGTGAACCCGATTCGTTCATCCATACCGTGTACGCCGAGAAACAGCTGGTCGACGTGCATGGTCGCGATAGCGCGGTCGGCCACCGGTCCGACGAGTGCCGCACTCGGCGTCCGTACGCCACCGGTCAGCACGACGCTGATCTGGTTCGTCGGGTCGAGCGTGGCGATCGCGTCGGCGACCGTGGTCGAATTCGTCACCACGGTCAGGCCTGGGATCGTCACGACCAGTGGCGCCATCGCCCACGTCGTGGTACCAGCCGACAGCGCAATCGCCGCGCCCGGTTGGATCAGCGATGCGGCGCGGGCGGCGATCGCGTGCTTCGCCGATTGTTCGAGTTGACTCTTGACGGCGAATCCCGGCTCGTGAGCGACCTGACCGGCGAGTACGGCACCACCGTGCACCTTGCGCGCGATACCGCTGGCGACCAGGTTCTCCAGGTCGCGGCGGATTGTCATGTCCGAGACATCGAGCATCTCGGTCAGGTCCGACACCCGCACCGCTCCCGTTCGGCGCAGCTCGGCAAGGATGCGGACCTGACGCTGGTGGGCAAGCATGTTGATCCCTCGTGCTCGTCGGGTGAAGCAGCCTTGTCGGGTGCGGCGACTTCGTCGGGTGAAGCTTGGCCAATCTCGTCAGGGTGAGGCAGCCTTGCGGTCCCGTCGCGGATCCGCGCGTCGCCGTACCCCCTTCGAGTTAAGCGAACCTGCCCAGAAGTAAACATGCAGTCGGTGGATCGGGCGTTACCCGCCTCCGGTCGGGCCACCCGCGCGGTCACCCGGTCGGTTACGCCATGTATGTCGCGATGCCCGCCCGGCGCCGCTCACACCGCGACCTGCCGCAGTCGCTCGGCCGCGTGCTCGGGCACGACATCATTGGAGAACACCGCCATGCCGATCTCCGTACCGGCGAGATGCTTGAGCGTCGTGGACGTACGACGGTTGGTGAACAGTTCGAGGTGCATGGCGAAGTCGTCACCGGCTGGGCCGACCGGTGCCTGATGCCACGCGGCGACGTACGGGGCGGGTGTGTCGAATAGCCGGTCGAACCGTTGCAGCAGGTCGAGGTAGATCGTCGCGAGCGAGTCGAGTTCGACGTCGTCGAGACTGGTCAGATCCCGATGCCGGCGGTTCGGATAGAGATGCACCTCGTAGGGCCACTGCGCCGCGTACGGCACGAACGCCGTCCAGGATTCGTCGGCGACGATAACGCGGTCGGTCGCTGCCCGGTCCGCTGCCAGCGCATCGTCGTACAGGTTGCGGCCGGTTCGGCTCCGGTAGTCGGCCGCCTGCGCGATCGTCGCCGCCGTGCGCGGAGTCACGAACGGAAACGCGTAGATCTGACCGTGTGGATGGGGTTGCGTCACGCCAATCTCCGGCCCCCTGTTCTCAAAGCAGAAGACCTGCTCGATGCCGGGAGTGGCATGCAAAATCGCGGTCCGATCGCGCCAGACGTCCAGGATGAGACGCGCTTGGTCCGGTTTCAGATCGGCAAACGAGACGTCGTGGTCGGGCGAGAAACACACGATCTCGCACCGGCCGTACGCCGGCACCGGCAGTGACCCGGTTGCGGCCGACCCGAACGGATCCGTCGACGCGGCGAGGTCGGGCGGATCGAGGCCGTCGGTAGTCAGCGCCGGAAACCGGTTATCGAACACCACGACCTCGTAGTCCGCCGCCGGGATCTCGGTCGCGACGGATCCACGACTCGGGCACAGCGGACACTCGGCCGCGCCGGGTCGAAACGAACGATCCTGACGATGCCCGGCAATCACCACCCATCGGCCCGACCGGACGTCGAACCGGAGTTCCGCCGCCTTCGGTCGGTCCGGCAGCGATCGGCGATCCGCCGGGATTTCGCGCTGCATCGGTCGCCGGTCGTAGAACGTACATTCTCGACCGTCGGCGAGCCATGCCTGTGTCTTGTGCATCAACGCGCTCCGCACCACCGGTCCGGCTTTATCGGTCCACGAAAACGATCAAATTAAAACACAACCCATCGCGTACGACCATCCGCCGCGTCCTGCGACGGCCAGCAAATCATGCGCTCGGCGCGCCGTGTCACGCGGGGATCGCGTCGTTGACAACGTGGTGACACGGTCGGCATGAACCGATCGACGATGTACCCACCGCCGTTTGATTCTGTGGAAGTGCGTGACAGACTCGCGGAAACCCCGGCCGGAGGATTCGCCGTGTCCATCGAATTCGATCCGTCGACGCGCACGTTCGTACTGTCCACGCCGTCGACAAGCTACGCCGTACGACTGGTCGAGGATGGCGTACGCCAAGTGCACTGGGGCCCGCGCCTGTCCCTGGCCGAGGCCGCCACGGTTCCGACGCGTCCACCAGCGCCCGACGGCTCGATCGTCGGTGAGGAGCTGCCACCCGAGGGCGGTCTACGGTTCGGGCCGGCCAGCCTCGTCGTCGAGCTTCCCGGCGGCGTGCGCGCCGTTGAGTTCCGATACGCGGATCATGAAATCACGGCCGACGGCTTGCGCATCGGCCTCGTCGACCGCGCGTTTCCGCTCCGTCTCGACCTGCACTACCGCGGGTACGCCGACAGCGATGTGATCGCCCGCTGGGCCACGCTGTCGCACACCGGCAGCCGGGACCCGATCGTGGTCGAGCGCCTCGACTCCGCCGCCTGGGCGCTTCCCCGCCGGTCGAACTATCGCCTGACACACGTCGCCGGCGAGTGGACCGCCGAGTTCACGCTGGAACGCGCACCTCTGCCGTACGGCGAAACGACTGCGACGAGCCGGCGGGGCACGACGCGCCATCAGACGAATCCGTGGCTGGCCGTCGATCCCGGCGACGCGACCGAAGAAGCCGGCGAGGTCTGGGCGGTGGCGCTGGCCTGGAGCGGCGGATTCCGCCTGACCGCGACGCGCGACCTGAGCGGCAACGCGGCTGTTGCCGGCGGAGCCGGGCACGACGCGGCTACCGCCCGGCACCTGATGCCGGGCGAGCGCTGGACGACGCCAATAGCGATCGGCGTCTACACGCGCGACGGATTCGGCGCACTGACCCGAGGCTTCCATCGGTTCGCCCGCGACCACGTCATCCCGCGCCCGCACGAGATCCGCCCGGTGCTGTACAACACCTGGGAGGCAACGT
>DASQPR010000052.1:0-2383 GCA_035643815.1 Micromonosporaceae bacterium
CGAGGGAGTGCTTGTCCGGGACCGGGCCGGGACCACCTACCAGATGGCGACGCCCACCCCGGCCGGCGGGCGGTAGTTCGCGCCAGAACGCCGGCGGGCGGCAGCCCGCGCCAGAACGCCGGCGGGCGGTAGCCGGAAGGCGAGCGGCAGCAGGGACTAGAACCGGGCGAACGACCGGACCGGCGAGCGTGGTCCGAAGCGCGGCGCCGCGGCGCCGTTGGCCAACAGGAGTTGGACGACCCGGGCGCGCTGCGGCCGGAACGGTTCCAACACCTCGAGCATCCGCTCGTCGGCCGAGGAAATGCGCACCGGCGTCCCGTCACGCTTGCCGGCACGAGCCGCGCCCGTCAACGCATAGACGATGTGGTTGGGCAGGTTATAGTCGCCGACGGTGACGGCGTCGGGGTCGCCGTACGCGACGCGGACCACCTCGGCGGCGGTCCAGATGCCGATGCCCGGGATCGACGTGAGCAGGCGGGTGGCTGTGACGGCGTCGGGTGCCGCGTCCAGTCGGTCGGCGAGTGCCGCTACCCGGCAGAGCGCGTCGGCACGACGCTGCTCGACACCGTACCGATGGAAGCCCCAGTACGGCGTCGCGGCGATCGCGGCCGGATCGGGTGGGAGCAGCAGGCCGGCGAGCTGGCCGGGCGCTGGTTCGCCGAACCTCCGGGCGATCGCGAGCCACGCCCGGGATGCCTCCAGCCCGGTCACCTTCTGAGTCAGGATCACCGGAACGCACAGAGCGAACACCCGACCGCTCGCGGTCAGGCGCAGCCCGGAATGGTGGCGCCAGGCATCCCGTACCACGGGATCGAGGTCGGCGATCGCCCCGAAGCCGGACACGTCATCACGCAGCCCGGCCACCGCGTCGGCCCGGTCCACCACCCACGACGCACCCGGACCGTAGCCGGTGGCGACCAGCGCGCCGCCGTCCCGCTCCAAGTGCAAGGTGCCCGGCCCGTCCGGGGTGCGCGCGGCCCACCACGCCGAGTGTCCGCCGATGCGCGCGACCGGATCGTGCCGGTTCATGACCAGCGGCGCGAGCGTGCCGGCCAGGCTATAGCGCTCGGGGATCGGCATGCGACGGACCTGCGTCGCGGCGGGCGCGGTCACGCCGACGCCCCCGCCGACAAGCCCGGCGCCCGGCCGGCCGCACGCGATGCGTTGCGGCTCAGGGCCCGATGCAAGAGGCGCGAATCGCCGAGCAGGGCGCGCAATCGGCGTTCGAGACCGGCGATCGGGATCAGATTCTGTGGCGCGCGAGCGTCCTTGTACGAGGTCGACGCGAAGCGCGGCAACGTCACGGCGGAAACGTGGGCGAGCGCGACGGCGGCGTCGGTCGACAGGTCGCCGCTGCATTCGACGCGGACGATGCCGGCCCACGCCGAGCCGACCGGGCCGGGCAGGCGCAGATACCAGGAGTGGATCGGTCGCTGCGACTCGATGGTGAAGATCGGTGAGCGCTGTCCGGGATGCAGTCCGGTGACGACAGCCGTCAGGCGGTCGTCGAGATACTGCCGGCTGTGCGTCTTGACGTATCCGATCACGTTCGCGCCGGATGAACGCGTACGCAACGGGCCGTCGCGGACGACGAGGGCGTCCTCATCGAGCGAGGTGGAGACGTCGTTTTCGATGCCAGTCATTCTCGCTTGGACCGCGTTGACCAGGACGTTGGGGCCCTGGTCGTCGAGCGGGAATGCCTCGTAGCGAGCCGGCGGGACGCCGATCGGCTCGATGTCCGGCGAGGCGCTGAACAGTCCTCGTTCGATCTTGGCTCGTACGAGATCGGCCACCCCGGCCCGCAGATCGCAGCAGACGACGCCGGCCGCGTACGAGGCCGCGATGCCCGGGTACGTCTGATCATCGGTCTCCAGCCACAGGCGCGCGTCGATCCGCCGCACGCCGTCGACGACGTGGACGATGTCCGGCGCAGTGGTGCCGGGTTCGGGCAGGAGCGGCCGCCAGTCGTCGGCCGGCAGCTCCAGGTGGGTGTCGAGCGCCGCCGTGCTGCGCTGAGCCGGGCCGTCCTCGGCCAGATCCATCGCGGTGCCGTAGCCCGGCTCCCACGCATCCACGAACATCCGCATGTCAGCCGACCCGGACGACGGACGCGGTGCGGGCGTTCTTGCTGACCTCGAAGCGGACCGGGATCCGGTCGGCGAGGGCGGCCACGTGCGTCACGACGCCAACCGTACGGTCTCCGCGCGCGGCCAGGTTCTCCAGCGTGGCCGCGACCGCGTCGAGAGTGGCCGCGTCAAGGGTGCCGAAGCCCTCGTCGAGCACGATCGACTCCAGGCTCGCCGCGTTCGTCGACAGGCCGGCGAGCTGTTCGGCGAGCGCCAGGGCCAGGGCAAGCGACGCCTGGAACGTCTCGCCGCCGGAC
>DASQPR010000053.1:0-3829 GCA_035643815.1 Micromonosporaceae bacterium
GCAGACGTGGCTGATGGCCGAGGTCGGTCCGGCCGCGGCCGGTCTCGTCGCAGCGGTCAACATCAGTGTCGCCGGACTTGCTGCCGCGGCCGGGGCCAGCATGGGCAGCGCCGTCATCTCGGCCGGCTGGGGGCTGGCGACTATTGGGCCGGTCGCCGCATTGCCGGCCCTCGCCGCCGCCCTGTTCGCGGTCGGTCTCCGAGTCCGTACCCGTGGGTCGAAGGCGACCGCACCGCCGACGGACCGAGACATGCGTGCGGCATCCGCCGCACCGGCCAGATGCTCGGGCTAGCCGTCGCGGACAAACTGGCCCTCGCGATCGGCGGTACACCGGGGATACCGTCGTTCGCAGCGGCCATCCCAGCGAGGGGCGAGCGACGTGACCGGCATCTGCGGGCACCGGCGTTCCCTCATGGCGGCCGTGGTCGTCGCGGTGTCCGGCGTCCTGGTGGGGGGTGGTTCGCTCGCCCTGTCCGGCTGCGCTCCCGATCTGGTGCGGGTCACGTCGGCCCGGGCCGCCGACACGATCCCCGCCTCCGCGGCGCCGGACATACCGTGTTCGGGCGAAGGTGCCGAACAGCTACTGGCCGCGTTGTTCCGCGATCTTGAGACCGGCGAGAGCAACCTCGTGCCGCGATATTTCGCGCCCGCGGGCACGTTCGTCCGCTGGACCGACCCGAAGTCCGGGATGATCGGCGGCCGGCCGGGTGATGGCGCGGCCGCGCTCGACCAGCTCCGCGAGCACCTCTTCGGCCTCGAGGTGGACGGGCTCACGGAGTCGGTCACGTCGTTCGTGGACCAGGGCTACCTCGACCACGGCACCGCGAACGCTGGCGGCTGGTTCCGATTCGAACTGATGGGCTCGCCGGCTACCGGCGTCGCGGTCCGCGCCGGGCAAGGTGACGGCGCGATCGACTGCGCTTCCGGACGGATCAAGATTTTGACGATCGACGATTGGTGACGCCCTGTCACAAGTGCGCCATTGTCGCTCGCATGCGGTTTGGTTTCGCGTGAGACGGGGTAACGCGGGGCCATGGGTATCGGAGTAGGTATTTTGCTCATCGCGATCGGTGCGATCCTGACGTTCGCGGTGCATTGGCACATCGCCGGGCTGGACCTACAGGCGGTCGGCTGGGTGCTGATGCTCGCCGGCCTGGCCGGCGTCATCCTGTTCTTTGCCTTCTGGCACCGCCGGGGAACGGGCCGCGTGGTGAGCCAACGCCAGACCTATCAGGAACCGGTCACACAACGGCCGTACGAGCAGACGGTTGCTGAGCGCCGCGTGTATGACGAACCGCCGCCACCCCCCGGCGCCTGACTCACCGGCCCGACGACGCTCCACCATGGCTCTCTTGCCGGCGGGGCGTCGTCGCATGTTGAGCGGTGGCCGACGTGTACCGGCGGGCGGTCGCAGCCGCCGTCGCCCCTCGGGACGTCAGACCCCTCGGTGCGCGACGTCAGGCTGTCGCGAGCCGCTCGACCGCGTCGGCGACCGAGTCCGCGACGACGAATGCCTCGACCAGGCCGCTGACTTCAAGGACTCGGCGGACGATCGGCTGTGGCGAGACGATCGCGAGACGACCGTTCGGCTCCAATCGGCTCGCAATCCGGACGAAGGCGGTCAATCCGGATGAATCACAAAAGCCGAGTTCGCGGGCGTCGACCACGACGTCGCGCTGTCCGGCGTCGATGAGCCCGTGGGCGGCATCGGCCAACAGCGGTGCGGTCACGAGATCCAGATCGCCGCCCACAGCGAGCACGGGACGGCCGTCATGGTCCGCCTGCACGATCTTGAGTGGCATCTCGTCTCCGACGACGTGAGGTCCTAGTCGAACGAGCGTCACGTGCGTGACGCCGAGCAATCCGCAACGGTCGGGATCGCGTGCACGATTGTCGCTACTTCCCTGCGCAACTGCAACGTCGGCGTAGGGCCGGCCAACTTTACGCTAATGTCGCCCGATGTGGCGGACGCCATCGCTACCAAGCGCGCCGCGCTCGTAGCACCAGATCAACGAGCCGAAGGTGGTTATTTGATGGACGCAGAGACCAGTGCTCGGCTCGCCGCCGTCATGGTCGCGCGGCGCGACGCGGTCCTGGACAAATGGGCCAACGCGGTGCGCGAGACACTGCGCGGCCGCTTGACGAAGACCGAACTTACCCGGCAACTCGAGGACATCTATGACGCGCTCGCCAGCGCGTTTGGCGCCGGAGCGGCCACGGCCGACGCCCCGGCCGCCGCGGACGCCCTCGCCCTCGTCGCGGACCTGTCACGCTCGCGCGCGCGGCACGGATTCACCGCGACCGAGACGGCGACCAGCGTCTTCGCGCTGAAGGACGCCCTGCTGGACGAGCTCGGCGACTCGAACGCGACCCGGCTCGCCGACTTCGTCGGGTTCTCACTCTTCGTCGACAAGCTCGGTCTGCACACCTTCGAGACGTACGTCAACGCGCGCGACGCCGTGATCACCGAGCAATCGGAGCAGCTGCTCGAGCTGTCCACGCCGGTCGTCAAGCTGTGGGACGGCGTCGTCGCCGTTCCGCTGATCGGCACGCTCGACTCGGCCCGGTCCCAGGTCGTCATGGAACAACTCCTGCAGATGCTGGTCGACACCGGTTCGCCGTACGCGATCCTGGACATCACCGGAGTGCCGGCGGTCGACACACAGGTAGCGCAGCACATCCTGAAGACGGTAATGGCCGCGCAGTTGATGGGCGCGCAGTGCATCATCTCCGGGATCCGTCCGCAGATCGCGCAGACGATCGTGTCGCTCGGCATAGAGTTCGGCGAGATCGTGACGAAGGCGAACCTGTCCGACGCCCTGCAGTACGCGTTGCGCGCAAGCGGCGTCGAAATCGCCCGCCGTACGGTCCGGCCGGCGCTGTAGGCAACGACCATGGATCGCGTACCCATCCTCACCCTGGGCGACGTTCTCCTCGTCTCGATCCAGGTGGATCTCGAAGATCAACTGGCTCTCGCCTTGCAGGAGGATCTCTCCGAACGCATTGTGTCGAGTGGCGCGCACGGCGTGATCATCGACATCACGGCGCTCGACATCGTCGACTCGTTCGTTGGCCGCATGCTTGCCACGATCGCTGCCGTGTCGAAGGTGCTCGACGCTGACACCGTCGTCGTCGGCATGCGCCCGGCCGTCGCCATCACGCTCGTTGAGCTGGGGCTGCCGCTGCGCGGCATCCGTACGGCCCTCAACGTCGAATTAGGACTAAAGCTGCTGCGAGAGGTGCGGTTCGGGGCGGCCGGGGAGTCGACCGACGCGGATCTCGATCCGGGTGCCGATACGCCGGCCACCCCGGAGCCGCAATGATCAACGCCGAGCCGTCCGGCCCGGCGCAGGTGCAGGGGATCTCCGGAGACGACGACGTGGTCCGCGTTCGTCAGCTCGTTCGAGCTGTTGCCGTGGCGACGAAGCTCAGCCTCGTCGATCAGACGAAGCTCGTCACCGCCGCCAGCGAACTCGCTCGCAACACGCTCCGACATGGCGGCGGTGGCCGGGCTGAAGTGCAGCCGGTGAGCAACGGCCGGCGTAACGGCATTCGCATCATGTTCGTCGACGAAGGCCCTGGCATTCCGAACGTCGATCGCGCCTTCGCCGACGGCTTTTCCACCGGTGGCGGCCTCGGCCTGGGATTGTCCGGCTCGCGGCGGCTGATGGACGAGTTCGAACTCGTCACCGATGTCGGGATCGGGACAACGGTGACCGCCGTCAAGTGGGAGCGGTGATCATGACCCTGTCAGCCGCCGTACGCGTGCTGGTCGTCGAGCCGCCACGATGACCGTACCCACGCCGACCGAAGGCGAACCAGTCTGGAT
>DASQPR010000054.1:0-5163 GCA_035643815.1 Micromonosporaceae bacterium
CAGGTGCGCACCACGGCCGCGGTGGTCGACCTGTTGCGCCGCGACGCGTTGCCGAAGGGCGACGCGCTGGCGGTGGCCCGCGTCGCCGCGATCATGGGCGCGAAGAGGACGCCCGACATCGTTCCGTTGTGTCATCCGATCGCGCTGCACGGCGTGACCGTCGACCTCACGCTCGGCGTCGACACGATCGAGATCACCGTCGGCACAAAGACGGCTGACCGCACCGGCGTCGAGATGGAAGCCCTGACGGCCGTGGCCGCCGCCGGGCTTGCGCTGATCGACATGGTCAAGGCCGTCGATCCGGCGGCCTCGATCGAACGGGTACGGGTGATCCGCAAGCTCGGCGGGAAGACGGGCACGTGGGAGCGCGACCGTGACTGATCCGGTTGCCGACGGCGAGGCACGCCGGCCGATCCGAGCCCGGGTCATCGTCGCCTCCAACCGGGCGGCGTCGGGCGTGTACGCCGACCGGAGCGGTCCGATCCTGGTCGACGGGCTGCGTGCGCTGGGCTGCGACGTGGACGGTCCGGTGGTCGTTCCCGACGGCCCGCCCGTCGCGCACGCGCTGCGTGCCGCGGTCGAGGACGGCGTCGACGCCGTAGTCACGAGCGGCGGTACGGGTGTCACCCCGACCGATCAGACCCCCGACGTGACCCGGGAGCTTCTCGACTACGAGGTGCCCGGGATCGCCGAGGCGCTTCGGGCCGTTTCCCGGGATGCCGTGCCGACGTCCGTACTCTCCCGTGGGCTGGCCGGGGTGGCCGGCCGTACATTGATCGTGAACCTGCCCGGCTCCACCGGCGGTGCGCGCGACGGCCTGGCCGTACTCGGACCGATCCTGGCTCATGCAGTAGATCAACTCCGCGGCGGCGACCACTGAGCGAATCGCGGTGCGGCCCGCATCGGGTCCGACCTGCATCGAGTCCGACCGGGATAGGTGCCGGCTCCGCCCGCGATAGGCTGACCGCGTGAGCGTGCAGCCGGCAGTGGAGCCGCAGACAGCCGTGGAAACCGTCGCCGTGCCGTGGGCCCGGGCGCGCGAGATCTGTTATCGGACCGGGCGAAACGCCGCCCGGCCACCGGTCGCGCTGCCGCTGGCCGCGTGTGACGGCGCGACGCTTGCCGCCGACCTCAGCCCGCTGACCGACCTGCCGGCGTTTCCGACGTCGACCGTCGACGGTTGGGCCGTCCGTGGCACCGAGCCCTGGCGCAATCTCGGACAGGTGTTGGCCGGCGCGACCGCGTCACCACTCGATGAGGACGGCACCTGCGTCAGCATCGCGACCGGCGCCATGGTGCCGGCCGGAACCGAAGCGATCGTCCGCATCGAAGATTCCACCGTGGACGGCCACCTCGTGCGGGGTGAGCCACGACCCGAGCGGGAATGGCGCGAGCCCGGCGACGAGGCACATCGCGGAGACGTGTTGCTGCCCGCGGGCACGCCGATTACACCCGCGGTCATCGGTCTCGCCGCGTCGAGCGGACTGGACGAATTGCTGGTACGCCCTCGGCCGACCGCGGCGATGCTCGTGTTCGGCGATGAGCTGCTCACCAGCGGGGCGCCGGGCGAGGGTCGGGTCCGGGACTCGCTCGGACCGCAGGTGCCCGGTTGGCTCAGTCGGCTCGGCGTCGCTTGCGTGGATCCCGCGGTCACGGGCCCGATCGAGGACACGCTCGACGCTCACATCGTCGCCATCCGCGACTTGCTCGCGACGGGCGTCGACCTGATCGTCACGACCGGCGGCACGATGCACGGACCGGTCGACCACCTACATCCGGCGCTGGCCGCTCTGGATGCGCGCTATGCGGTGAACACGGTCGAGGTCCGGCCCGGCTTCCCGATGTTGCTGGCCACGCTGCCGAACCCAAGCGGCGGCACCACACTTTTCGCCGGGCTCCCCGGCAATCCGCAGTCGGCCATCGTCGCGCTCGTGTCGCTGGTCGTCCCGGCGCTGGCTGGTCTGGCCGGCCGGCCACAACCCGCGTTGCCAACGATCCGGCTCGGTGCACCGATCCGTGGCCGCGGCGGTTACACCTACCTCGCCCTCGTACGGCGGGATGACACCGGCGACGCCCAGCCGGTCAGCCACGTCGCGTCGTCGATGCTGCGGGGGCTCGCCCAGGCGGTCGGTTTCGCCGTCATCGCGCCCGGGACCGACGCTGCCGCCGGCGACGTCGTCCCACTCGTACCGCTGCCTCTGTTTGCCGGGGAGACACCGTGACGGCACCGACCACGCCGCGCGTCGCTATCGTCGCGATCAGCGACGAACCGCTCGACGCCGACGCCCATGAACGTGCCGTAGCCCACCCCGCGGCCGGAGCCGTCGTGGTGTTCCGCGGCGTCGTGCGCGATCACGACCAGGGGCGGGGTGTTAAAGAGCTCGATTACGAGGGCCATCCGAGCGCGGTTGACGTGCTCCGCGAGGTCGCCACCGAAATCATTGAACGCGAGCCCGGCGTGATCGCGGTCGCCGTGTCCCATCGGGTGGGCCGCCTGGCCATCGGTGATGTTGCGATCGTGGCCGCGGTGTCGACGGCACACCGGGCGAACGCGTTCGCCGCGTGTGCACGACTCGTCGACGAGGCGAAAGCGCGGCTGCCGATCTGGAAGCGGCAGTTGTTCGACGACGGGTCGGATGAGTGGGTGAACTGCCCCTAACGGTTGCGTTAGCTCGGGAGGCGGCGGGCGACGGCGGCGGACTTGCGGGCGACCCGGGCCTTCGACTTCGTGTTCTGCGCGGCGCGGCGGACGGATCGCTCGGCGGCGCCGGCGGCATGGTGGGCGCGCCACGACACGCTGGGCTTGCCGTCGTTGTCGATCGCAGCCAGGATCAGGCCGCCCAGCAGGCCGAGGTTCTTATAGAAGTGGGTGCGCTGCTGGGCCCGGTCGGCCGGATCCTCGAACTCCCAGTACGCGTGACCGGCGAGCGTGGTCGGCACGAGCGACACGGCAAGCGCGGCCGCGCCGAGCCGCTTGGCCGGCGTCAGCATTGCCAGGCCGCCGACAATATGCACCGCCCCATTGACGCGGACCATTGTCTCCGCGTCGGTCGGGATCTTCGGATGGATCTGCTGCAGCTTCGGGCCGACCTGATCGGTCACCTTCTTGGCGCGCAGGGCGAGCTTGGCGGGGTTCTTCACCGCGTTGACGCCGCTTGCCACGAACACCGAGGCAAGCATCGCGCGCGCAGCCGTACGCATTGGGGTCATGCCTCGTTCATACCCTCCACGAGCCGGACTATCTCCCCGGTTGACTGATACATTCGAAATTTTCTCCCGGCCTAGCCATCGGGCGCCGGCTGGGTCCGCAAGTAGCGAGCGAAATGCGGGACCGTGAACGCGACAGTGCCGCGCTCGCCGCAGTAGATGAGGCCCTTCTTGATGAGCGCGTCCCGGGCGGGCGAGAGACTGGCCGGTTTCCGTACGAGCGATCGGGCGATCTCGGCCGTCGGCACGGCCGCATCCGACTCGGAGTCCGTGCCGGCGAGCGCCGCCATCGCGCGCATGTAGTCGCGTTCGGCCGGAGTCGCCCGCTCGAACCGCGAGCCGAAGAAGCCCACGGCCAGCTCGGCCTCGGCGTCCGGGGCGGCGACCCGGACGTCGGCGGCCGTGATCGGTGTCTGCGGCGCGTGGTCCCAGGTCGCCTTGCCGTACGCCTGGACGAAGTACGGGTAGCCGCCGGACGCCTCATAGAGCACGTCGAGCGCCTTGGGCTCGAAGTCGACGTGCTCGCGGGCGGCCGGCGCGCACAAGGCCTGGTCCGCCGACAGCCGGTCGAGCCGGTCGATGCGCAGGTAGCGGAAGAGGCGCTCGGAGTAGGACTTGGCCGCCGACAGCACCGCCGGAAGATGCGGCAGGCCGGCGCCGACGACGATCAGCGGCGCGCCGGTCTGCGACAACTCATGACACGCCGCGCACAATGCGGACACATCCCGGGCCGACAAATCCTGCATCTCATCGATGAACAGCGCGATCCCAGTGCCGACATCGGTCGCGATGCTGGCCGCGTCGGCCAGCAACTCGACGAGGTCGATCTCGATGTCGCCGGAGTCGGCCCGGCCGCTGGACGCCGCCACATCGATGCCCGGCTGCCACCGGTCGCGCATCTTGGCCGGCGGCTCCCCGATTTCGCTGCGTACGGCAAAGGCCTTGAGCACCGACAGGAAGTCGTCGATGCGATCCGGTGCGCGGTGGTGTGGAGCGATCTCGCGTACGGCCATGTGCAGCGCCGCCGACAACGGCCGCCGGAGCGGCTGGTCGGGTCGAGCCTCGATCTTTCCGGTGCCCCACAGCCGGCTGATCGCCTGCGATCGCAGCGTATTCAGCAGCACGGTCTTCCCGACGCCGCGCAGGCCGGTCAGGATGACGCTGCGCTCCGGGCGGCCGCGGGCGATGCGCTCCAGGACGACGTCGAAGATGCCCAGCTCCCGATCGCGGCCGGCCAGTTCGGGTGGGCGCTGGCCAGCGCCGGGAGCGTACGGATTGCGTACGGGATCCACGTCTCGCACCGTATCGGTCCGTCTAGCGGAATTGCTAGAACCGCATAGAAAAGCCCAGTCGTGTCGCGACGACTCGGCATGTCGACAATGATCTACCGCTATCTACGAAGATCGGTAGACAGCGCTAGATCGGGCTAGCGGCGGTCATCGAACGGCTCGACCGGCGCGATGTCACGTTAGCACACCTGTACGGGTCCGGCTACATCCTGCGCTCGCCAAATCCCAGACTCGTCGTTTGCGGTACTCGACGGTTCCCCTGCGGCCGCGGTGACTAGGGGGTCAACGAAGCCACGGGCGACCGACGGCGGGCATCGGCTCGCTGAGCACGCGCGGAATCTCGGTGGCCGGCGCCGATCGCGGCATCAGGTGACGTCACCTGATGCCGCGTCACACCGCCGCCGTTACTGCTGCTTGCGCAGACAGAGCACGTAATCCTGGCTCCCGTCCGGTGGCCAGGTGAAGGTGTAGTAATTCGTCACCCCGGCCACACCGCTGCAGACCGATGTGCTGTTCGTGCCGGTGACGACCTTGACCACCTGGAACGTTGCCTGCGAGCAATCGGTCGAGACCATCGTTACCGGTGAGCCGCCGGAGCTGTTCACGCACGAGTGCGCGGCCGGCGGTTTCGGCGCCGGGGTGTTGCCGCCGTTCCGCGTCCCTAGCC
>DASQPR010000055.1:0-6613 GCA_035643815.1 Micromonosporaceae bacterium
TGATCGGGGTGCCGAGGTCCGAGTCGCAATTCCGACTCCTGAATCTCGCCGCGGTCGGGGTGCTGCTCGTGGCGGCCGTACTCCCGCTCGCTGTGTTGCCGTGGTGGCGCCGGCCGGGCCTGCGCCGTGTCCTGCTCGCACTGTGTTGGGTGGTCGCGGTGGGCTGCGTGATGCATGCGCTGATCGACGACGTGCAACGGGTGGTGAGCCTCGCCGGCGGACGGGACGTTACCTATCCGGCGTCAGAGTGGTTGTCGATCGACCGGTTCGCCGCCGACGTCCAGGATCTGGCGTTCAACGAAGTCTTCTTCCTCGTCGAGGGTCTCCTGTGGGCGGTGCTCGCATGGATCGGTCTGGGCAACGCGACCAGCCGCCGTCGATGGGTTGGCACCGCCGTGGTCGCGACGGCTGCACTGACCGTTGTTGGCTTACTCAGTGCGTTCGGCGTCATCGGCCGAGCGATCGTCCTCTGATTGGACCGATCCCATCACGAAGGGCGACCGTCTTCCGCGCGCCGAGAGATCTTGGTGCCCGAACGGTGCCCGAGCACCAGATGTGCACCAAGATCGCGGTCCCCCAGGCCGCGGGAGGTCGGCACAGTTGCGCCGTGACCACGGCAACGGTCCGCACGAGCGGCGAGCACGCACAGGTCGAGGGGCCAGAACTGTTGCGCGGCCGACGGCGAAGATATAGACCCAGGGTGATTCTTCGCCAACACACCCCTCGGAGGTCGAAGATGCACCGTACCCATCGGAGTCTGGCCATCGCGCTATCCGTCGCGCTGGTCTTCCTCCCCGTCCTGGCCGGCTCACCGTCGGCCGCGGCCCGACCGGCACCCGCCGTTGGCACGCTGCACGGCATTAACCTCGATTCGTCCACCGTCCTCGATCTGCAACGCGACATGAACTCGCATCGGCTGAACTCGGTTTCCCTGACGGCGTTCTATCTGGCACGGATCCACCAGCTGAACCCGTCACTCCATGCCGTCATCGAAACGAACCCAGATGCATTGCGCGACGCGGTGGCAAGCGACGCACAGCGGCGCAGGCACGGCGCCCGCAGCACGCTCGAGGGAATTCCGGTGCTGCTCAAAGACAATGTTGGTACGGGCGATCGCGAGCACACGACGGCCGGATCGTTCGCTCTGATCGGCGACAACCCGGCGGATGCCTTCCTCGTCGGCAAACTCCGCGCCGCCGGTGCGATCGTGCTCGGCAAGGGGAATCTGTCCGAGTGGGCGAACTTCCGTTCCACCACATCGTCGAGCGGCTGGAGCGCTCGGGGCGGTCAGACGAACAACCCGTACGTGTTGGACCGCAATCCCTGCGGTTCGTCCAGTGGCTCGGCGGCCGCGGCCGCGGCCGATCTGGCCACGGTCACGATCGGGACGGAGACCGATGGATCCATCGTGTGTCCCTCGGGCGCCAACGACGACGTCGGGATCAAGCCGACCGTCGGACTGGTCAGCCGGACCGGTGTCGTACCCATCTCTGCGGAGCAGGACACGGCCGGTCCAATCACGCGCAACATGACCGACGCGGCCGCCGTGCTCTCGGTGATCCAGGGTGTCGACCCGGCCGACTCGGCGACCACTGCGGCCGGCCCGTTCGTGCACCGCAACTACCTCTCCGATCTCAACTCGCGGGCGTTGCGCGGCAAGCGAATCGGTGTATGGCGAGGCGGCGGCGACGTCGCGGACGTCAACAACGTCACCGACGCGACGATCGCCGAGCTTCGCTCGCTCGGTGCAACTGTTATCGACAACGTCGACCTGCCCGGCCTCGACGACGCCTTCAACAACGAGTTCCCGGCGTTGCTGGTCGAGTTCAAGCACGACATCAACGCCTATCTGGCCGCAACACCGGGCCACCATCCGGCCGATCTCGCCGGGCTGATCGATTTCGACAACGCACACGCGAGCGTCGAGATGCCGTTCTTCCAGCAGGAGATCTTCGATATGGCCCAGGCGACCAACGGCGACCTCACCGATCCGACGTACATGCAGGAGCGCGCGACCGCGACCGGCTCGGCCCGCAACGCGATCGATTCTGCGCTTGCGGCCAACCATCTCGACGCGATCGTGGCGCCGACCAACGGGCCGGCCTGGGTCACGAATCACGCGACTGGTGACGACTTCACGAACTTCGTGAGCGCGTCGGCGCCGGCCGCGATCGCGGGTTACCCCGACCTCACTGTGCCAGCCGGCTACACCAACGGCGGCGTGCTGCCGATCGGGATGTCGTTCTTCGGCACCGCTTTCAGCGAACCGTCGTTGATCGCCATGGGGTACGCGTTCGAGCAGGCAACCCACGCGCGGCACGCGCCGAGCTTCCTACCGACGCTGCCCACCACACCGTAGGTGAACTCGACGTCAGCCGATGCGCTGGCGTCGAGCTCGGGACGGTTTTGGGGTGCGGGCGCGACCTTATGGTCGCGCCCGCATCGCCATCCGAGTCTCCGTGTCCAGACTCTCCTGCCCGACGAGTGTTCCGATCCGGCGCCTCGCCACGTTCGACCGGGCCCGATCGACGATTACGGCGTTGCGGTTGCCTCCCGCCGCCCTGCGGGCTTGACTCGAGGTCATGCCGTCCTCGCGGTCCCGTCCGTCGCCCCGTGACCCGCTCGCGCCCTACCGGGGCAAGCGGGACTTCACCCGGACGCCGGAGCCATCCGGTGTCCCGTCGACACCAGGATCGGACGGTGCGCCGCGCCGCTTTGTCGTCCAGCGGCATCGCGCCAGCCGGTTGCACTACGACTTCCGCCTCGAAATCGACGGCGTGCTCGTGAGCTGGGCGGTGCCGAAGGGTCCGACGCTGGACCCCGGCGTACGGCGGGCCGCCTTCCACGTCGAGGACCATCCGATGGACTACTTCGACTTCGAGGGCGTCATCCCGGCCGGAGAGTACGGCGGCGGCGACGCGATCGTCTGGGACGCCGGAACGTGGGAGCCGGACGAGGCCGGTGACCCGCCGAACCCGGGCCGGGCGGTGTCCGACGGCGAGCTCCACCTGGACATGGCGGGTGAGAAGCTGCGGGGCCGGTTCGTGCTGGTGCGTACGAGAACGGATGCGTCCGGCAAGGAGGAGTGGCTACTCCTGCACAAGCACGACGAATTTACCAGCGACGGCTGGACCGCCGAGGACCATCCACGGTCGGTCCTCAGTGGCCGTACGAATGATGAGGTAAAGGCCGACCCCGACCGGATGTGGCGGTCGGACCTGCCGCCGGCCCGGGCCTCCATCGCGTTGAAACCGGCCGCGTTCGACCCTCCGACGGCGGACGAGATCGGTGCCCTCGACAGGCTGCGATCCGCCGGCGCGTGGACCATATTCGGTCGCGAGCTGCAATTGACCAATCTCGACAAGGTCCTCTATCCGCCCCGAGCCGGTGAGGAGCCGGTCACCAAGCGTGATCTCATCCGCTACGCCGCGCAGATCGCACCCATCGCGGTGCCGTACCTGACGCGCCGTCCGCTGAACATGCACCGCTTTCCGAACGGTGCGCAGGCGAAGGGCTTCTGGCAGAAGGAGCTGCCCGCCCACGCGCCCGAGTGGCTGGCGCGTTGGGACAATCCCGATGCCGGTCGGGGGGAGGCACGGACGTACCTGGTGGTCGACGAGCCGGCCGCGCTGATCTGGGCGGCCAACTTCGGCGCGCTGGAGTGGCACGCCTGGACATCACAGGTGGACCGACCGCAACAGCCGACGTACGCGCTCATCGACCTCGATCCGGGCCCGAACACGAGCTGGGAGGATCTCCTGGTGCTCGCGCGGCTGCACCGAACCGCTTTCGAGCACATGGGCATCGTCGCCCGAGCCAAGGTCACCGGGTTACGGGGGATCCAGATCTGGGTGCCGATCGCCCGCGGTCCCGACTTCGCCGCGACCCGGGCCTGGGTCGAGCGGCTCTCGCAGACGGTCGGCGCGGTCGTCCCGGAGTTGGTTAGCTGGAAGTGGTCGAAGACCGATCGCGGCGGACTCGCGCGCCTCGACTACACCCAGAATGCGATCAACAAAACGCTGGTCGCGCCGTACAGCCCGCGGGCGGCGGCGGGCGCACCGGTGTCGGCGCCGATCGACTGGGACGAACTCGACGATCCGACCGTGTCGCCGGGGGGCTTCACGATCCGTACGGTCGTGCCACGCATCGCCGACCGGGGCGACCTATTCGCCGATGTGCTCCGCCACCCGCAACAGCTGCCGGCGCTGGAGTAAGCGGGTCAGGTGAAGTCGGGGACCGGTCCGCGGGACGTGTCGACGCGACCCTTGGGCTCTTCCCACTCCTCCTGGCGGCCGAGCGCGGTCATGTCGAGGATGCCGTACGCACCGCCGATTTGTTCGGTGCCCCGCGCGAACGTCGAATACGTGTGGAAGATGTCGTCGCCGTCGCGCAGGAAGCAGCTCATCCCTGGTTGCTCGGCTGGATGGTTGGCCGGATCGAGCATCCATTCCATGCCGGCGGCCCGCAGCTCGTCGGCATTGCGGTAGTTGAACTCGATCGGGGCGACCGACGCATCGAGCGTGACGTGGAAGTCATAGTTGAAGTCCGACCCGTACGACGAGTGGATCGGGATCGACCAACCCCGCTTGGCGCGGTACTTTTCGATCTTCGCAAGCGGAGCCCGCGCGACCACGGCGTAATTCGTATCGCGGGCCTTAAGGTGGCGTATCAGCCCGTCGGACACCTCGTCGAGCGCGGCCGTGCAGCTGCTACATCCGTCCTCCCATGACGGGTCGAACATGAAGTGCTGGAGGACCAGCTGGCGACGGCCGTCGAACAGATCGACCAGGCCGACGCGGCCGTCGGGACCGTCGAACTCGTACGCCTTCTCCATCCGCACCATGGGTAGATTGCGGCGTCGGGTGTTCAGCTCGTCCTTGGCGCGGAGCGCTGCCTTCTCGCTCGACAACAGATTCTTGCGGGCAGCGTGCCATTCGTCGTGGGAAACGATCTTCGGCAAGCTCATCTCAAACCTCTCCTCGTCGTGCTCGTGGTCACCGTCGCGGTTGTCCGTGCTCGTCTTCGTCGCCGGTGCGTGGCCGCGGCCCGAATGCTAGATCCGGCCACCGACAGCCGCGGGAGGCGGTGCCCGCCGAAAGCCGCAGCCATCGCGGTTAGCGGCGGTTAGCCGCGCGAGCCGCGCGATAGCGGCGGTCAGCCGCGTCGTTCGGGCGCAACCCGTTCGAGCAGCGGAGTCGCCGCCGCCAGGACCAAGTCGCGATCGTCGCTCACGATCAAGTCGTACACCTGGCCCGGGCCGGGGGTGGCTCGGTCGCGCCGCCGGGCGAAAACGCCGCCGGCGAACCGGTTGCCAACCACGATCACCGTCCATTCGGCCGCGAGAGGATCATCGCGGGACACGGCGCAGCCGCGGATGTTGGGCGCCGGATCGGCCGGCATTCCTGGTCCGTACACGGCTGTCAGCATGCCCTGGTCGGCGAGCTTCATATAGCGCTCGCGCGTCAGTGCGTCGAAGAACCGTACGTCTTCAAACGTCGTCAGCAGCACAGTGGGCTCGGCGGCATAGGTGCCGTGATCCTCGATGATCCGGCTGTGCGTCAGCACGGTGCGCCGGGTCGCCTCGTGGACCGGCGCCAGTGCGCTGGCGATCTCGAACGGTGTTGCACCCGAGGACAGCGACGACCGCAGCCGGGGAAGCGTGATCGCGGGTGGCTCGACCCGTTTTGGCAATCCCTCGGGACGGCCGAGCAACCAGCCCTGGCCTAAGGTCGCGCCGAGCGCGCGGGCGGCGTCCAGATGAGCGTAGGTCTCGATGCCTTCGGCCAGGATCAGCGCCCCGGTGCGGTTGGCCTCGGCCCGCACGGCGTCGGCGACCGCGATCGCGGCGGGCGACGTCGGCTCCTGGACAACCGACCGGTCGAGCTTGATCACGTCCGGCCGCAGCAGCGGCATCATCGCCTGGCTGGCGGCGTCGGCGCCGACGTCATCGAGCGCGATGCGATTCTTGTAAGTGCGCAACTGTGCGACCGCATGGAGAAGGCCGGACGGGTCGCCGGCGACCGACCGCTCTGTGATCTCGGCGACGAGCTGCAGATTCTCCATGCCTCGCCGGATCACGTCGACGAGGTCGCGGGGGCAGGCGACACGCGAGCTCGCCGGTTCCACGTTGACGAAGATCGGCATGTCGATGTGCAACCGGGCGTCGAGCGCGCCGCGGCAGGCGGCGGCGCGACAGATCCAGTCGAGTTCCGGGAGCCGGCCGATCTCGGCCGCGTAACTCACCAACACGTCGGGCGTGGACCAGTTCGTACTGGCCGGTCCGCGGGCCAGCGCCTCGTACGCGACGACCTCGTGACCGTCGAGCGTGACAATCGGCTGGTAGACGCAGCTGATGGCTCGTGCGGCGAGCACCGTGTTGAACGCCGCGACCGCAACCGGAGACGACGGACCACGCCGATCTGTCATGACAAGATCCGCTCCACCGTGGCCACCCTAAGGATGGAGCGCATCCACGGAGCGTCGCACACAACTACCACGGTTCGGCCTGCGCGGCTTGCACCTGATTCGCCATGTTCCGCAACCGGTCGACCGCCACGCGTGCGCGCAGCAGGGGAAACTCGATCGCCTCCTCATGGGCGGCGTGCGTGCGAAC
>DASQPR010000056.1:0-5941 GCA_035643815.1 Micromonosporaceae bacterium
CACGCACCGGCGCCAGCAGAGTCGTAGGACCACAGAAACGACCACCCGCGTCCTACGGCTCTGCACGCACTGACGCCAGCAGAGTCGTAGGCGCCCATGGCAACAACGTCGGCCGGGCGACCCGGAACGCATATTTCCTGGTCCCGCATCTTCCCGGGTACCGCGTTCGCGCGTATCGCACCGGCGGTGCTCGGGCTCCGCCACGATCGAGGAATGATCCTGACCGGTGCCGCGGCCGCGTTTTCGCTGGCGACGCTGCGCCGGGCGCGCTTCGGCACCGCGCTCACATTCGCTCTCGCGGCCGCGATCAGCGCGGTGTGGATCGTACGGACGCCAGCACTCGTCGACAAGCTCGACCTCGACCCCACCAAGGTCGGCATCGTGGTGCTGTTCTGGGGCGGCGGCGCACTGATCACGATGCAATTCACTCAGCGCATCGTGTCGCGGGTCGGGACCCGGACGACGCTGCGCATCGCCGGACCCGCGAGCACCGTAACGCTGGCGCCGATCGGCCTGGCGAACACCTACCCATTGCTGCTGGCGGCGTCGGCCGTGTTCGGCATGGCCTTCGGCGTGCTCGACATCTCGATGAACACGCACGCCGCGGCGCTGGAGCGGGCGTACGACCGGCATCTGATGAACGGCATGCACGCTGGTTGGAGCATGGGTGCTGTGCTCGGCGGCATCGCCGGGTCGCTGACCGCGGCGGCCGGGCTGTCGTTCGCGGCAAGCGTTGTCGGCGCCGCCGTCGTCGCCACGCCGCTCGCGGTCGCGCTCGGACCGACCTACCTCGCGACCGGCCAGGACGCGGCGGACACACCGAAGCGCCGCGGCCGGCTACCCGGCATCGCGTATTTCGTCGGCGGCATCGCGTTCGCCGCGTTCATGGTCGAGGGGTCGGTGGCGGACTGGAGCGGCATCCACATGAATGACGACTTGCATGCCTCGCAGTCGCTAGCCGCGCTGGCCTACCCCGCATTCGAGTTGGGTGCGCTCGGCGGCCGGCTGGTCGGTGACCGCGTCCGCGCCGCCATCGGCACCCGTACGCTCGTTTCGCTGTCGGGTCTGGCCACGGCGGCGGCATTCACGCTCGTGATCACCGCTCGCAACCCGTGGGTCGGTCTGGTGGGTTATCTGCTCATCGGCATCGCCGTATGCGCGGTCGCGCCAATCTCGTTTTCGCTGGCCGGGGACATCGATCCGACCCGTGCCGCGGCAACCATCGCGCTCGCGGGCACGCTCGGCTACACCGGCCTGCTGCTCGGACCGGTCGTCATCGGCCTGCTCGCCGACGCCACCACGCTTCGGGCCGCGCTGTTCGTCGCGGTCGGCCTCGGACTCGCGATCGCGGTTGCCGGCCGGTTGCTGCCGAGACAATGGCGCGTACGCGGCCACGACGCGCCCGTGCTAGCCCGAAGTGCCGCCGACCCGGCTAGACGACGCTGACCTCGATGCGCTGGACGCTGTTGTTGGCGTACCCCCGCTGGTTCCAGATTGGTGCCTCGGGCTGCGTGGCGCCCGATGCGTCGGTGGCACGCACGGCGAGTGTGATCGGCTGGCCGGCGGCCACGTCGACGACCGTACGCCAGATGACCCGCTGGTAGGGATCGCGACTCGACGTGATCTTCGCCGGCTCCCAGACGCCCGCGCCGGCGCGGATTTCCACCGACGCGACGCCAGCTCCGGCCCAGGCGATGCCGGTGAGCTCGAGATGGCCGCCAGCGACGGTGTCACCGTCGACCACCGACACGAACAAGGCATGCGGTGGCATCAGATCGAGGCGGGCGCCGATGCCGGTCTCGCCGACCGGCTGGAACCGATAGTCGAGTTCCTGGAACGCACCGCGGAACGGCTCGGTCACGACCTCGATGCCGGTCAGCCACTTGACCGAATCCATGGCGTACCAGCCCGGCACGACCGCGCGAACCGGCGCGCCGTGCTCATGCGTCAGCGGCGCATCGTTCATGTCGAGCGCCAGGATCGTGTCCGGATGCAGCGCCTTGGCGACCGGAAGCGAACGGGTGAAGCTGTGCACGCCGGGGGCGTCCGGGAAGGGCCCACGGTCGGCGCCGTGCAGGACGACCTCCACCGCGTCGTGCCGTACGCCGGCCCGGGCCAGGATGTCGCCCAGGGCGGGCCCGCGCCAATCGGCCTGGCTCAGCGCGCCGAGACCCCACTGGACGCCACCGATCGGCGGGGTGAACTCGGTTCGGCGGTGGCCGGCACACTCGAGCAGCACACGGTGCGTGGCCGTCGGCATCGCGCGAAGATCATCGAGCGTCAGCTCGTACGGTGACCGGACGGCCCCGCCGACCGGCAGCCGCCAGCCGTCAAGCGTCACTCGCGGGTACGCGAAGTGGTTCCGGCGGTAGTGGGCGGCCGTCGGCGTCACGTCGTCGAGCAGCGCTGTGAGTGCGGCCGGCCGGTTCTCCGCCGCTGCGGATGGTGCCGTGCTCGACGTGTATGGCGCGGACATCCGTCCCGTACCCCCATTGGTCCGACGTCCCACGATGGTACGCAGCCGACGCAGATCGCGGTGAGTCACCGCGGCGGCGAGTGAGACGTGCCACCGGTCCGCTCATGACCGTGGGTCACGGTGCGAAGAGCACGCTCACGCTCTCCCGCTGGTGAATGCGGCGGATGGCCTCGGCGAACAGCGGCGCCACGGAGACGACCTGGACCTTCGGTGACAGCTGGACCGGCTGATTCTCCACCGTGTCGGTGCAGAGCAGTCGCGTGATCGGGCTCGTATCGAGGCGTTCCATCGCGTCACCAGTAAAGACTCCGTGCGTGACCACGGCGTGCACCGAGCGCGCTCCTCGCGACATGAGACACTCGGCGACCTCGACGAGGGTTCCGGCGGTGATCGTGAAGTCGTCGACGATCAGCGCGTGCCGGCCGTTGACATCGCCGATCAGGTCGACGACCCGCGCGGTCTCACTGTGATCGATGCGCTCCTTGTCGGCGATCGCCATCGGCGCGGACAGGCGTTTGGCATAGAGCCGGGCCTTCTTGGCGAACCCAGCGTCCGGTGACACGACGACCAGATCCGTCAGGTCGAGGTCGCGAACGGCGTCGACGAGTACGGGCAGCGCATAGAGATCATCGACCGGTATCCCGAAGAAGCCCTGGATCTGTGGCGCGTGCAGATCCATGATCACCACGCGGTTCGCGCCGGCCAACTCCATCGACTGCGTGCACACCCGCGCCCGGATCGACACCCGCGGCTCGTCCTTCTTATCGCCCTTGGCGTAGCTGAAGTACGGCACGATCGCGGTCACCGACGCCGCGCTGGCTCGGCGGAACGCATCCAGCCAGAACAGCAACTCCATGAAGTTGTCGTTGGTCGGGAAGATGGTCGACTGGACAAGGTAGACATGGCGGCCGCGTACGTTCTGTCCAATGCGGACGAACAGGTTGCCGTCCGAAAATTGGATCACTTCGCCGATGCCCGGCTCGACGCCGAGGTGACCGCAGATCTGTTTGGTGAGCGTCGGGTTTGCGGAGCCGCCGAAGATGATGAATTCGTCGTCGCGCATGCCGACCGCCCGCCCTGAGGTCTCGACTGACGCTCACATCATGGCACGGGTACCTGTCGCGTCCGCCGGCGTCTCATCGGCCGGTCCGGTCTCGGCGCGATCGGCCGGCTTCGACCGCAATTCGTGGCCCGCGCTCGTCAGGCACCGGCCCGAGGCGAGATCGAATTGCCAGCCGTGCAGCTGGCAGGTCAGTGTCTGGTCGTCGATGACGCCGAACCGCGTGAGGTCCGCCTTCAGGTGTGGGCAACGTCGCTGCACGATCCAATCGCCCAGCCGTACGTCTTCGGCATCCGGCTTCTGCTCGGCGTACCAGCCCTCGGCGTACTGCAGCCGCTCCTCCGACAGGCACTTGAAGAACGCGTACACGAACTCGTTGTACTGACCGATCCGAGCGGCCGAGAAACGGCAGCTCAGGAACAGCGAGTTGACCCAGTCCACCTGATCGGTGGCGAGCAGATGCTCGATGTAGGCCCGCTTCGTACGGAAGCGGTAGCGCACCTTCTCGTCCGCGTACGGCCGGACCTCCTTGCCCGGAAAGTCGACGACGATCGACTCGACGGTGTCGTCGTCGCGCTCGAGGTCGAAGCGAACCGGACCGCCAACCCCAGTGGCGAGATAGATCGACTCGTTGAGCAAGGGCTCGATCCGCTGTTTCATGCCTTGCAGCACATCGAGGGTGGGATGCCGCCATGTACGCTTGGCCAGCTCGATGACCGGGCGCTGACGTTCAGCGTACGACTGGAGATGGTCGACCTTCTTCGCGAAGAAGTCGGCGACGTTGTCGACCGGGTGGGTCGTCGTGCAGTCGTCGGCGGTGACGGTCGCGGTCGAGCCGGGCAATAGGATCACGCCGTTGGTGCGACCGAGGCTCTCGTAGTGTTCGATGAACGCCTGCTGATCCGGGAAGATGTTGCCTTCGTCCCCGAAGATGTCGTTGAACTGCCACAGCTCCTCGTCGAGGAAGCACGGCGGACCGGCGATCGGGAAGACCCAGCTGGCGCGCAGGTCGTCGATATAGCGGATGGTCCGGTCCATCTGCCGGTCGCGCTTCTGCTTGCCGAACGCCGTCTTCGCCGACTGCGGCAACTCGTACACCATCGGATACCAGATGGCGCCGGAGAATTGCAGCATGTGCGCGTGCACGTGGCCGAGTTCGTCGAACCTGACCAGATCGGTCGGACGGGCATCGTTTTGGTTCAGCAGCCGTACGCCGTCGTATTCGACCCACAGCGACGAGTCACCGATCGGGCCGTCCGTCGGCGAGGTCAACGCCTGGATCATGACGTTGAGGCCACCGTCCAGCTCGTGCACCTCGTCCGAGGTGGTGGCGAGAAAGCGGCGGAAGCCGATCTCGCGCAGCTCGTCCTCCAACTCGCTGGTCGGGTAGGCCGGCAGCAACACGGTCGCATCCTTGTTCACGAAGCGCGTCAGATGGGCCGCGTCGAAGTGGTCCCGGTGCAGGTGGGAGACGTACAGGTAGTCGCAGTTGCCGAGCGACTCCCAGTCGAGCTGGGAATTGTCCGGGAACGGAAACCACGACGCGAAATACGCCGGATTCACCCACGGATCACACAGAATGCTGCCCGCCGGCGTATCGATGCGCATGCTCGCGTGCCCGGTGCCCGTGATCCGCACGTGGCTTCCCTTCGTTGCTGTGTCGCCCATCGCGTGCTTCGCGAAGCGCGGGTTTACCGGACGAATCTACCTGCCGCGTCCCGGCCCGTCCCGGAAGCCGGCGACCCACCGTGGCACGTCGCCGGCGGCGTGCCACACTGAACAGGAGAGCGCACGTGTGTCGGAAGGACCTCGACGTGTCGGACGAAGAGCCAGTGACATCGCCGGATCAGCACAAGCCAACGCCGGTGAAAGCGGCCTACGCGGCCGGATTAGCCACGATCGTCATCCTGCTGCTGATGTTGATCGGCAACCATGGCCACGTTGAGGACATCTGGCTGATCGGTATCTCGGCGACGATTCTCGCGATCATCGTCACCGACTGGGCGCAACGCCGAAACGGACTCAAGCCGAAGCGCTAGCTGATACGACATAGAGCGCTCCGACACGTCAGTGTCGGAGCGCTCCGTCGTTATACCAGCTGTCTTATCGGCGGCGCAGCATGTCCCTGACCTGTCGCAGCGCTTCGTCGACCTCATCCTCGTAATAGCCACCGGGCACCAGGTTGAAGCGGTGCGGATCGAGCTCGGCGTCCGCGACCGGGCGGCCACGCCCGGAGAACGTCGCCAGAAGGCCTTCGAAGAGACCATCCACCTCGGCGCGGTCGTAGCCGCTGCCGAACCGACGCGGCTGGAAGGTCCGCCGCAGTTGGTCGACATGCTGTGCCTCGGGCGCAAGCGGCGGGCCGGATGTCTGGTTCGGTCCACCGGGGCCGCCGGGCGCTTGAC
>DASQPR010000057.1:0-2194 GCA_035643815.1 Micromonosporaceae bacterium
GGCGCGAGTGCTTCGGCGGCATAGCGTGCCCGCTTGTAGGCCTTGCGAGCGTCGTGGAGTGCGGCATCCCGGCTCACCGGCGCCGCCGTGGACGACGATGACGGAAACGGGACACCGGTCGGCCGTTCCGGCAGCGTCATGGCCATGTTGAGCCGTACGTCCGCTCGCCGCACCGCCTTCCGTGCCGTCCGCCGCAGGCGCTGTTCCGTCGCTTGAATCAGTTCGCCGTCGACGACCGCGTCCAGCTCATCGAGGATGTGCGCATACCGGGGGCTCGTCAGGCCGGCTGCAAGCTCCTTACGGGCCTGCCCGGTAGACGTCCCGAGACGTTCATGAATGCGTGCCGCGACCGGCCCGATGATCGTGTCGGGCGACTCGGCCGCGAGCGCATCGTCGAAGCGGAGCAGCATGACGTCGCTATCCCGTACGGCACCGAGCAAGCCGCCGAGCCATTGCAGTTCGTCGCGCAGCGGCTCGGTCCGGTCGCGGTCGAGCATCGAACGGAACGTGCGCAGCGTCGCCCGCAGCCGCCTGATCGCGACCCGCATGTCGTGAACGCCGTCGGGATCGTCGGCGCGGGCCAGCGGATCGTTGCGAATCAGCTCGTCGCGGTGAAGGCGCAGATAGGCCCCGACCGTACGGTCGCTCGAGCTGCTCGGCGGCCGAGACTCGTCGACTCCACGCGCGTGATCCTCGTTCTGGGCCGGAAAGAGATCGCCCAGGGCCTGCGCAAGTTTGGATGGGCTGTCGGCCATCTCCGCACCGGCCTGGACAAGGGCGTCGGTCAGTGTTGCAAGGAAATCTCGGGAGCCCTCGACGAGTTCGGCCTCGAGTTCGTGCCATTGGCGGCTCGTCCGCTCGCCGCCGGCCGCCTCATATGACTCGCTGGCCACGGAGTCGGCCGATATGAGGGCGAGCACCACACCTTGGGTGTCGCGCACGGCCCATTCCGTCCGACGATTGCGAATCCGAGCGATCGGCACGAGTGCGTCGCCTCGGGATATCGCCCAGACCTCGGTGATCAGTGCACCGGGCACCCTGCTGCTCCGTCCGGTTGGGGGAAGCTGCAACTCCGTACGGTCACCGCCGGCCGGGCGCTTGAGGTGCCAACCGGCGTCGTGGCCGCCGCGCCGACGCCGCAACGTCATCCGATGGCGGGCGAGCGCCAGGCTCGTCGTGTCGTAATAGGTGGCGTCCAGATCCAATTCGACCGGATCATCGACCGATGCGACACCGGGAATGGCGGTCAGATCGGGCAGGGCGAATCCGTCCGGTGCTACGAACTTCCGTTCGATTTCCGTCGTTGTCGCCATCATGCTTACCTATCCGTGGGTTGCGCCGGGCCGGAATTCGCCTGGGTAGACGACTGCGTGGACATGTGACCTTCCTACCACCAGGTCGAGGTCGCTGTGGCGGTCACGACGCTCAGTGTGCAGCTTCGAACGCCCTCCCGACGTCGGTGATCTTGGGGCCGCTGGTAAACAGACCGGTGCTGGGGCCGTCGTCCGCGGCCGGCAGTGCGAACCACGCATAGCGCTGCAGGAACGACAGACTGTCCAGCACGTTCGTGGACGCGGTCAGAAACGCCGCCTGCTGGCTTTCGCTGGGATAGTGAGTGCCGTTCGAGAAGTTGATCAAGGCGTACTCGGTGAGCCAGACCGGCTTGTGATAGCGATTCCAGACCGCTTCGAGATACGACCGCAACTGGCTGACCGCGGCGGCGGTGGTGAAATCTCCGCCGTACCAGTGCAGCGCGATGAAGTCGACCCGATAGCCGCGTGACTTGACGCCGCTCATGAACTGGTCGAGCCACCCGCCTGGCGTGGCGCCGCCGGTGGCGACGGCGGGGGAGCCCAGCGTCTGGCCGGTGGCTTGCAGCTTCGGCCACAGATCGAGCGCCTGCCCGACGGACATGTTCGACTGGCTCGACATATCGGGCTCGTTGAAGCCGAGCAGGTAGTGCCCGGACGATTTGGCCTGGGCGAGCGACTCGGCGGTGACGCTGCCGCTGCCCCAGATCATCGGCACGAAGTCGACGCCGCGCGGAGTCGTGATCCCGGCATGCCCAGCCGACCAGGTGTAATACCACTCGGAGCCGGATTGGCTGAGCGCTGCATTCACGCCATCGAACGACCACGCCGACACACCCTTGCGCGAACTCGGCCCGGGCGTAGCCGGTTTGGGTGACGCCGCG
>DASQPR010000058.1:0-2867 GCA_035643815.1 Micromonosporaceae bacterium
GCGTGGGTCAACTTCACGTGGTTTGCGTCGGCGTACGACAACGACGACGTGCCCTATCGCGTGACGACCCTGGTGCAGATCACCGGCGCGCTCATCCTCGCCGCCGGTGTGCCGAGGGCGTTCGATGACAACAACTTCACGGTCGTCGTCATCGGCTACGTCGTGATGCGGCTGGCCATGGTCGGCCAATGGCTGCGCGTTTCATGGTCCGACCCCCTCCGGCGGGTGACCGCGCTCCGCTTCGCGATCGGGATCACGATCGTCCAGATCGGGTGGGTGCTGCGGTCGATCGTGTCCGATCGGTATCTGACCGCGAGCTTCATCGTGTTGGTGATCGCTGAGTTGGCCGTACCCATCTATGGCGAGCGCGCGGCCGGCACCACCTGGCACCCGACACACATCGCCGAGCGCTATGGGCTGTTTACGCTGATCGTCCTGGGCGAAGCGATCCTCGCCGCGACCACCGCGATCCAGACCGGATTCGACACCGGCGGCGAACGCGGCGAACTCCTCGTGCTCAGCGTTTCCGGGCTGGTGACCGTTTTCGCCATGTGGTGGATCTACTTCGATCGTCCCGGAGAAGAACTGCTGCGGACCGCGCGCTCTGGTTTTTTCTTCGGCTACGGCCACTACTTTGTCTTCGCCGCCGCAGCGGCCGTCGGCGCCGGCATCACCGTGAACGTCGACACGATCGCCGGCCACGCCGACCTGTCGTCGCGGGCGGCCGCGTTCACCGTCGCGATTCCGGTGGCGATCTACGTAGCTTGCGTGTGGTTGCTCCACCGCCGTCCGGGCGAGCCGACACTCCGGTCGGTCGCTTTCCCGGTCGCCGCGGCACTGGTATTGATCACTCCGCTGCTGCCCGAGCCGCTGATCTTCATTGCCGGCATCGTCGCGGCGCTGGTCGGGACGACGATCCCGAACTTCGATGCGGAGAGTGATCAGATCGCCGAGCCGACCGCCACCACCTAAGGGGCTTCGGTTGAGCACCGCCACGCACCACTTGTACGCAACGTGAGGTCGACCGACGGGCCGTATCCTCTTGGCGGCGGCGAACATGCAGGTCACGAACTGCGGTGCGTCGATGTACCCAACCGAAGCCCCTCGATCGGATCGCGGCGCCGCTCGGCCGCCGCGACGCTGAGTAACATAACACTGAGTGACGGCGGATCGGACGGGTCAGCGGACTTCGCGCGCGATGATCGCCGCCAACGCGCGAAACGCCTGCCCACGATGGCTGATTGCGTCCTTCTCGTCCGGCGTCAGTTCGGCGTTCGTCCGGGTGTGCCCATCGGCGACGAAGATCGGGTCATAACCGAAGCCACCCGAGCCACGCCGGGCCCGGACAAGTCGGCCGGGCATCCGTCCGGCCGCGGTGAACGTCCTTCCGTCGGGCAGCGCCAGCGCCGCCGAGCACACGAATGACGCCGTCAGCGCGTCGTCCGGAACGTCGGCGACCTGGGCGAGCAGGAGATCCAGGTTCGCGTCGTCGTCACCATGCTTACCGGACCACCGCGCGCTGAAGATTCCCGGCATGCCGCCCATTACGTCGACGGCCAGGCCGGAGTCATCGGCCACCGTCGGCCGGCCGGTGTGCGAGGCGCCTTCACGCGCCTTCAGCAACGCGTTGTCGTCGAACGTCAGGCCCGACTCGGGCACCTCGACGTACGCCTCGACGTCCGACAAGCCGAGGATCGTCACGTCGGCGATGCCGGGGGCCGCGTCCAGGATGCGCTGCAGCTCGTGCAACTTCTTCGCGTTGCGCGTGGCCAGCAGGATCTTCATCGGCGGGCGCCGTCAGCCGAGCGGGGTGGCGAGCGCGGCCGCTTGCAACTCGGCGAGCTGGCCACAGCCGGCGACCCCGAGGTCGAGCAGCGTGTCCAACTCGTCCCGGCCGAACACGTTGTGCTCGCCCGTGCCCTGCACCTCGACGAACTCGCCGGTCCCCGTACAAACGATGTTCATGTCGACGTCGGCCGTGCCGTCCTCGGCGTAGCAGAGGTCGAGTCGGGGTTCGCCGTCGATCACGCCGACGCTGACCGCGGACACCGACCGATGGATGACCTTCTCCGGCTTGCCACTCAGCATCCCTTTCCCGGCCATCCAGCTCACGGCGTCGGTCAGTGCGACGTAGGCACCGGTGATCGCCGCGGTGCGCGTGCCGCCATCGGCCTGCAGCACGTCGCAGTCGATCACGACCGAGTTCTCGCCGAGAGCGCCGAGGTCGATGCACGCGCGCAGGCTGCGGCCGATCAGCCGGGAGATTTCGTGGGTACGGCCACCGACCCGGCCCTTGATGCTCTCCCGATCGTTGCGCGTGGTCGTGGCCCGCGGCAGCATCGCGTACTCGCTGGTGACCCAACCGAGGCCGGTTCCCTTTCGCCACCGGGGCACGCCACCGGTGACGCTCGCGGTGCACAGCACGCGGGTGTCGCCGAAATCGACGAGCACCGAGCCCTCCGCATGCATGCTCCAGTTGCGGGTCAGGGTGACGGGTCGCAGCTCGTCGGGTTTACGTCCATCGGGTCGGGCCATGACCGCCATGTTACGGGCGGTCGCTAGACGTCGTACGTGGCGCCGGGCCGCACCACTTCGACTGGCCCGGAGAAGGCACCAGTGGCCGCGTCGAGCGTCGCGCTCTCGCTGCCCCAGGCGGTGACGAGGTGGGTCAGCAACAGCTGGCGTACGCCGGCCTTCGTCGCCGCCTCGCCGGCATCGCGGCCGGTCATATGCAGCCCGGGCGGGTTGTCCTCGGAGTCGAGATAGCTGGCCTCGCAGAGGAACGCATCGGCCCCCGATGCCAGGCGGATCAACGGATCGCAAGGCGCCGTGTCGGCCGAGTACGCGAGCGTGCGGCCGCCGTGCTC
>DASQPR010000059.1:0-3030 GCA_035643815.1 Micromonosporaceae bacterium
CAGCCGCACGCCAGTGGCGTCGTCCCTCGGACGATCCGCTGGCACGTCCTCACCGAGTCGATCCCGGGACTTGACGGCGCCGGGCACGTCACCGCTCAGCCGGTCCCTGGACAGGCGGTCGCGTGGCCGGTCGCCGCGCGAGCGTCGGTCGATGCCGTCGCGCCGATCGTGAGCCTCGCGCCGAGCGGCCCAGCCGAACAAGACCAACGCCAACCCAGAAAACATCCACCACTGCACGGTGTAGCCCGCGTTCAGCCAGGAGTTCTGCCGGTCGGCCGGAACGCGAGTGAAGCCGGCCGCGGCCGGCGGGTTCTGCTTGTCGAGGAGGAGATAGTCGGTGAATGCGGACGTTAGTCCGATCGTCGGCGCGATCATGCGAGGGTCGATCCGGCGGACCGTCGTCTGCCCGTTGATCTCGGTCGGCGTCTCGCCCTTGCTTTCCGGCAGATGGATCCGCCCGGTCACCGTGACCGGTCCGGCCGGGACAGCGGCAAACCGCCCTGGGGTGAGCCCGTTGTTGGTGCCCGGTGGGATCCATCCACGGTCCACCATGATCGTTGAACCGTTGGCCAAGTCGAGGGGGACGAGGATCTCGAAGCCGACCGTCGAGTTGACCGACCGGTCGCGGGCGATGACCGTACGTGCCGGGTCGTACGTCCCGGTCACCGACACCCGTACCCACTCCTGGTCCGCCGTCGCCGGACGGGTCGCTGAGATGACGGTGTCGATCGGCACCGGTGCCGTCGCGTTGGCGCGGTCGATGCGGACGTTGATGCCGTGGTGCAAGTGGTATCGATCGAGTTGCCAGAATCCGAGCCCGACCATGATCGCCGACAACGCCACCATGAGGGCCGCAAAGCCCACCCATTTCGGCGTCGTGAGGAACCGGTACACGAATGGTGACGCTACCGCAGCAACCTGGGGGACATTTCCTAGGTCATACCAAGCACGGCATGGTTGGGTATCTTTGCGGGTGCGATTGAGCACGGCTGCGGATGTCTCGTGGCGAACTGTCGTACAAAGGTACGCATTGACGCGTTCCGGAAAGGCGGCTCGGTGACCCCGTTCGAGGTCGGAGTGTCTGGCTCAAATGTCGCTCATGATGCGGCCGCGATCGTGGCACTGGCCACGTCACGCGCTCAGCCCGCGGGTGTTCCTGCGCACGCGCCGGTCGGAGCGATCATGATCGACTCCGCACCGGCCTCGGTAGCCTCGGCGACCCTCGACGCCCGGGGCGCTCGGGCCACCGACACGGTTGCGGCGCCGCCGGGCCACGCGGTCGAGCCGTTCGTAGCGAGCTTGACCAGCGCCGAAGCCGCTCCGCCTGACCCGGTGCGCCACGGCGACACCCGCAGCGCCGGACCGGATCGCGCCAAGCGGGCGATCACCTCCGCCGCCGGGGCTCCGCACGCCGTGTCCACGGGCCATCCTCCCGTGCAGCGCATTCCGAGTGTGCCGGGCGGCGTCTTCGTCGGCGAACGCTTCCCGCACCTGACCATCGCCACGCCCCGCCTGCACGTTCGCCCGCACACGCTGGCCGACGCGGACCGCGTGACGGAGATATTCGGCGACCGGCTGACGCAGCGATGGTTGCCCTTCTCATCCGAGCACGGCGCGATCAACGGGCGCGCTTGGTGCGGCGAAATGGCGGCTGAGCGGCGCGCCCTCGGCCAAGGTGATCACTACGCGATTGTGCGACGCGAAGACGAGCAGCTGGTCGGATGCGTGTGGACGAAGCGCACGGACTGGCCGGCCCGTTCGACCGAGGTGTCGTTTGCGCTCGCATCCGAGGCACGAGGCTTCGGCTTCGCGGCCGAGGCGATCGACGGGCTCGCCATTGAACTGATCATGCGCCACGACTTCGGTCGCATCGAGCTGCGAGTCGCGCCGGGCAATACCGGATCGCGCCGGGTCGCCGAGAAGGCCGGCTTCCATTACGAGGGACTGCTGCGCAACGCGGGCTACGTACACAGCGGTCGGGTCGATTTGGAGATGTGGTCTTTGGTGGCGGCCGACTTGCGCTAGTCCGTCGTGGTGCGGTCAAGGCCTGGGCCGACCTCATCCGCTTGGCGGACAAGGCATTTAGGCCGGCGCGGGTGAGGTCGGCCCAGACCCCGATCGGGCGAGGGCTGGTGGCGGCCGCGGCGGGCTAGGGCTTTCGAGGTTCCGTGGTACGGCTGGACTGAGCGCGGCGGCGGCTGGCTAGGGCTTTCGAGACTCCGTGGTACGGGGGGTGACGGTTGACGTGGTGCGGTGTGGAAGCGGGTGGCCGGTCTCCAGGTTGCGGAGGCCGGCCACCCCTTTCGTCCGTACCGATTGATCGGTTGTCGGCTAGTCGTTTTGGACGGGTGGGAGTGTGTGCGGGTGCGCGCGGCCGAGCATGGCCCTCGACGGCGGCGTGAAGTGCTCCACCGGCATCCCCTTAACCGCGGCGGCGAAGGTCGCGCCGATCGCCGCCATAGGCAACGGGTGCAGGCCGCCGCCGGCCGGATCCGCCGCACTGTCCGGATCGGCGACGAAGGCCGAGCCGGCGAGCTGCGGCGTGAACGCGGAGAACCAGGCCGTGCGGTTGTTGTCGGTCGTGCCCGTCTTGCCAGCGATCGGACGGCCGACCTCGCCTGCGATCTGGCCCGCGGTGGGCTTTCCACCGCAGCCACCGCGAGCCGCGCCGTAGCCGGTCACGCAGCGGGCCGCGTCCGTGGCCGCCCGGGCGACGTCCTTGCTGAAGGCGCGGTTGCAGCGCGGCGCGTCGATGCGTACGCGCTCGCCGTTCGACGTCGTCATCGCCGGCTTCCCGTCCGGTCCCATGATCGAGTTGACCGGCAGCGGCTGGCAGTAAATGCCCTCGGCCGCGATGGTCGCGAAGACGTTCGCGATCTCCAGCGGCTGCGCGTCGGCGACGCCGAGCGTGAAGGCACCCCAGCCGCGCGACTTCGCCGGCGACGAGAGCCTCTGATCGATCGGCGTACGGAAGTGCAAACCGAGCCGTTGCGCCATGGCGACCGCGTTATTAGCGCCGATCTTCTCCTC
>DASQPR010000060.1:0-3080 GCA_035643815.1 Micromonosporaceae bacterium
GCCTGTGACGAATCGGTGCTGACCGGCGAATCGATGCCGATCGAGAAAACCTTGACCACCCGCTTCGACGCCGTGGTGAGTCCACCCGGCCTGACCGACCTCGACAATTGCGCGTTGATGGGCACCGTGGTGCACGCGGGCAATGGCGCCGGCGTAGTGGTCGCAACGGGTGGTCACGCCGAGTTCGGGAAAATCGCCGCGGGTCTCCGCACGCCCAATCTGGAGACCGAGTTTCAGGCCGGCCTGCGCAAGTTCTCGATGCTGCTGGTGTACGTCGCCGCAAGCCTGAGCGTGGTCATCGTCGCCGTCAACGTCGCGTTGCACCGTCCACTCCTCGACGCGCTCCTGTTCGCGCTCGCCATAGCCGTCGGCATCACCCCACAACTGCTGCCCGCCGTCGTGGCCACCAGCCTCGCCACCGGTTCGCGTCGGCTGGCCGCGCGCAAGGTCCTCGTGAAGCGACTGGTCTGCATCGAGGACCTTGGCAACGTCGATGTTCTCTTCACCGACAAGACCGGCACCCTCACCATCGGCCAGATCAGTTTCATGCGGGCGATCGGTCGGGATGGGCTGCGCTCCGCCGACGTCCTGCGCTGGGGACTCCTCGCTACCGACAGCCCGGCAGTCCGACCGCGACCCGCCGGGCCGATCCGCGCCTCGGCGTCGCCGGCAGCGGCCGGCGCCGAGGCACCCGACGTCGGCCTGCACCCCGATGGGGCTGTCCCGCATCCGCTCGACGCGGCCGCCGCCAACGCGCTTGACGTCGGGCGCGTTAACCCACTCGACGGGGCGAGCGCAAGCGCGCTCGAGGCGGCGGGCGCTAACCCGCTCGACGCGGCTCTGATGACGTCGACGCCGGCACGCTCGCTCGTGGCCGACCTCGGCGCGTTCCAACGCCTCGCCGCCCTGCCGTTCGACCACGACCGAGCGATGAACTCGGTGCTCATCCGGGACATCCGCACCGGCGAGCTGACCCTGGTGGTCAAGGGCGCCCCGGAAGCCGTCATGAGCCGTTGCCGCACGATTTCACCCGCGCTCTCCGATGCGATCGACGCCGAATTCGCGGCCGGGCACCGGGTCATTGCGGTGGCTACCCGTACGGCAGCGGCCGCCACGGCCGTGACCGCGGCCGACGAGGTCGACCTGGACCTGGTCGGGTTTCTGGTCTTTCTCGATCCGCCCAAGCCGGACGCGGTGACCGCATTGCGCCGCCTGGCCGACCTCGGCGTGACCGTCAAGGTCATCACCGGTGACAACGCGACCGTTGCCACCAAGCTCTGCGCCGATCTCGGCCTCGCCACCGGCGCCGCGCTCAGCGGCGCCGACATCGATCGACTCGATGACGCGTCGCTGGTGGCGGCGATCGACGCCACCACCGTGTTCGCTCGAGTCACGCCCGCCCAGAAGGCGCGCATCGTTCGGGTACGCCGCCACTCCGGCGGCGACGTGGCCTTCCTGGGCGACGGTGTCAACGATGCACTAGCACTTCACGCCGCGGATGTGGGAATCTCCGTCGACACCGGCACCGACATCGCCAAAGACGCCGCCGACGTCATCCTCTTGGAGAAGGATCTTGACGTCCTGGCCGACGGTGTCGTGGAGGGTCGGCGCATTTTCGCCAATACGATCAAGTACGTCCTGATGGGCACGTCCAGCAACTTCGGCAACATGTTCAGCGCGGCCGGCGCCTCGATCGTCCTGTCGTTCCTGCCGATGCTGCCGTCGCAGATCCTGCTCAACAACCTGCTCTACGACTCGAGTCAGCTGGCGATTCCCACCGACAACGTCGACGCCGAGCAACTGCGGCGGCCGTCGCACTGGGACATCGCGTTCATCCGGCGGTTTATGTTCTATTTCGGGCCGTTCAGTTCGCTGTTCGACTTCATTACGTTCGGCATCATGGCGTGGGGTTTTCATGCCGGGCCGGCCCTGTTCCGGTCGGGTTGGTTCGTTGAGTCTCTCGCCACTCAGACGTTGATCATCTTCGCGATCCGTACCAAGCGCGTGCCGTTTGTCCGCAGCCGACCCAGTTTGGCGCTGACGCTGTCCGCGCTGTCCGTTGTCGCCATCGGTGCGCTGTTGCCGGCATCACCGCTGTCACACCTGTTGGGGTTCCAATCGCTGCCGGCCGCGTTCTTCGCCGCGCTCTGCGGTCTGGTGCTGGCGTACCTGGCCCTGGTCGAGGTGGGAAAGTGGGCGTTCTACAAGGCCGCCGACCGCCAGCCACGCCAGCCGTTGCCGCGCCGCACCCGTCGACACGCTCGCCGTCGCATCGCGTACTTCACCGGGCATCGCGATCCGGCGGACGTCCCAGCCGCTCCGTAGCCGGACGCCAAACGGGTCATCGGACCCCTGCTTCGCGTGCTGTCCGGCCCTGACCGATATCCGATCATGTCGGGAGCATCGGACTGAGACGCCGTCGCGGACAGCAACGACACCGGTGACCGGAGGAGCCATGAAAGCGATCTACATCAACTCGCATGATCCTCGTGAGGGCGGCGTCAACGGCGCTCGCCGACGTGTGACAGCCATCATGAGTAGCCCGGTGCAGTGCGTGCGGGCGTCGACGACGCTCGGCGTCGCGTTGCAGACGATGGTGCGCTCGGCCGTGCGCCATCTCGCCATCGTCGACGACAACAGCCGCTTCATCGGAATCCTGTCGGACCGAGCCATCGCCGCCGCATGGGCCGCCGATCCTAGTTGCCTCGCGCGGGTCGAGGTATCGGCCGCCATGGAGTCCGGCCCGGCGATCGTTGGACCGGGCGCCCACGTGCTCGATGCTGCCCGCGCCATGCGCGCGATTGGTACCGACGCTGTCGCCGTCGTCGACCCGGCCGGCGTCGTCGTGGGAATCGTGACCGGCAGTGACATGATCGCGCAGCTGGCCCGATGAACCGACGCCCGCGAAGCGGCGCGGCGATGCTGGCCACCCCCGGGGAAAGCGACGGGCACGTCGCCGCGGACTCGCCGGGTCCGGTCGCCGTATCGGCGTACGGTGTTCCGGTGGCCAGCACCGTCTACGTGACCGGCGTTGAGCCCGGGAGCGGCCGGGCGACCGTGGCGCTGGGCGTCGCGGAACT
>DASQPR010000061.1:0-4463 GCA_035643815.1 Micromonosporaceae bacterium
CGGCAGCGCCTGACCGCGGAAGCGATCCGCCTGGGGCGGCTGCTCACCACGCTCATGCCGGACGAGCCGGAAGCATCCGGTCTCCTGGCGTTGATGCTGCTGCATGACGCGCGGCGGCCGGGCCGGCTCGATGCGCAGGGCGACCTCGTGCCGTTGGAAGACCAGGACCGAGCCACGTGGAATCGAGCTCAGATCGAGGAGGCCATCGCGATCCTGGAGCGGGCACTGCGTCGCCAGAGTCCGGGCATCTATCAAGTGCAGGCGGCCATCGCCGCGTGCCACGCGGAGGCGCCCGTCGCGGACGAGACCGATTGGCCGCAAATCGCCCTCCTGTACGGCGAGTTGGCGCGACTCGCCCCCGGACCGATCGTCGAGCTAAACCGCGCGGTGGCGGTCGCGATGGCGGACGGACCGGCGGCCGGACTCGGCCTCGTCGACGCGCTCACCCAGTCCGGACAACTCGCTGGCTATCATCTGCTGCCGGCGACGCGGGCCGATCTCCTTCGTCGGCTCGACCGGCACGCCGAGGCGGTCAACGCGTACCGCGAGGCGCTCGATCTCGCCACGGCCGAACCGCAGCGCCGCTACCTGCAACGCCGCCTCGTCGACGCGACCGCGGCGGCCGACGCGACCGCAAACCCCTGATTCGACGAGACACAGCCGAGCGCCCTCGCGAGCGAACGTGGTGGCTACCCCACGCCCGAGGCCGCCGCCGGCGCCGTAAAACTCATCGGTCGGCCGTCGGGCGGCGGCGTAAGGTGGCCGGGCTGTCGGATTCTCGCGAAGGAGGCCAGATGGCGTACCCACCGATCGAGCCGTACGACACCGGCATGATCGACACCGGCGACGGCCAGCACATCTACTGGGAGACCTGCGGAAACCCAGACGGCAAGCCGGCCCTGGTGGTGCACGGCGGCCCGGGATCCGGGTGCACGCCCGGCATGCGCAAGGCGTTCGATCCGCAGCGCTACCGGATCATCCTTTTCGATCAGCGAGGCTGCGGCCGGAGCCAGCCGCACGCGAGCGATCCGGCCACCGACATGTCGAACAACAGCACCGACCACCTGCTGCGCGACATGGAGCAGCTGCGCGAGCATCTCGGCGTCGACCGTTGGCTGCTGTGGGGCGGGTCGTGGGGCTCGACACTCGCCCTGGCGTACGCGGAGCAGTATCCGAGCCGCGTATCGGAGATCGTGCTGGTCAGCGTGACGATGAGTCGGCGTAGCGACATCGACTGGCTGTATCGCGGCGCCGGTCGCTTCTTCCCCGAGGCGTGGGCCCGGTTTCGGGACGCTGCCGGCGCCAACACGTTCAAACGGCCGACCGACACCTATCCGCCGATCGAGGAACTGCTGTCGGTCTATGCCGAGCGCATGGGCGACCCCGACCGCGCCGTACGCGAACGCGCGGCGGCCGAGTGGTGCGCCTGGGAGGATGCGCCGATCTCGATGGAGACCAACGGCACGCCGGGCGCCTACTCGGCCCGCGTGGACGACGCTCGGCTGGCTTTCGTACGGATCTGCGCGCACTACTTTGCTCACGGCGCGTTTCTCGAGGAAGGCGCTATCCTGCGTGACGCCGGCCGTCTCGCCGGCATTCCGGGCGTGCTGATCCACGGGCGACAGGATCTCGGCGGCCCGGCCGTCGTCGCGTGGGAGCTGGCCCAGGCGTGGCCCGACGCGAAGCTCCGGATCATCGACGACTCCGGCCACACCGGCAGCGACACAATGGCGCACACGATGTTGGCGGCATTGGACGGTTTCGCCCGCACGTGAGTCGTCGGCTCGACCCCAAACGGCTCAGCCCCAACGGCTCAGCCCCAACGGCTCAGCCCTGAAAAGGCTCCAGGCCCATCCGCGCGCGCACCTGCGGTCGGCGCAGCGGCGGCACCGTGGTCGGCTCCTGACGTCGCGGCGGCAGTTCGGCGAGCAACCGGGCGACGACCTCAGCAATCTCCAATTCGGCCGCGCGCATCAGCTTCGCCGTCGTCTCGTTCGGCTTCGCCACGCCGGTCACCTTGCGGACGAATTGGGTCGCCGCGGCGGCGATCTCGTCGCTAGTAGCGGGTGGCTCGAGTCCCCGGAGGATCGTGATGTTTCGGCACATGCCACCAACCTACGTCGGGTGTCCGACGGCCGCTGCGCACGCCGGGCACGCGTGACGCCGGGCACCCGTAACGCCGAGCACGCGTAACGCCGTGCCGCTAGGACTACGGACGCGGGCGGGCTCGTTCGTATTGCGGCGCCCAATAGACATCGCCGCCCAGCTCGTACGCCGCCCGCTGCGGCCAGGAGGGCTCGCGCAAAAGTGCTCGGGCGAGGAAGATCGCGTCAGCGGACGCGTCGGCGAGAACCGCTTCGGCCTGCGCCGGCTCGGTGATCACGCCGACCGCGCCGACCGGCAGCTCGCTGCGCTCGCGGATCGTACGAGCGAACGGCACCTGATATCCCGGCCCCAGCACGATCTGTTGATCCGGCGAGTTGCCACCGCTCGACACGTCGATGAGATCCACACCGTGTGTCTTGAGCGTGGTCGCGACCTCGGCGACATCGTCGACCGTAAGCCCGCCCTCGACCCACTCGAACGCGCTGACCCGTACGAACAGCGGTCTGTCGTCCGGCCAGACGGCGCGTACGGCGTCGACGACCTCGATCAGCAGCCGACTCCGGCCGGCCAGGTCGCCGCCGTACCCGTCGGCGCGATGGTTCGACAGCGGGGATAGGAACTCATGCAGCAGATAGCCGTGGGCGGCGTGGATCTCGGCCACCTCGAATCCGGCCGTCACCGCTCGCTGTGCGGCGCGCGCCCACGCCTCCACCAGGTGTTGGATTTCACCGACCGTCAGCTCCTTGGGCACGGCATGGTCGCCGAATGCCACCGGCGACGGCCCGACCGGCTGCCATCCGCCCTCGACGGCCGGAACCATGCCGCCGCCGACCCACGGCGGCGATACCGATGCCTTGCGTCCCGCGTGTGCGAGCTGGATTCCGGGGACGGCGCCCTGCCCTTTGATGAACGCGGTGATCCGCCGGTAGTCGTGAGCCTGAGCATCGGTCCATATGCCGGCGTCGACCGGCGAAATCCGACCCTCCGGCGTGACCGCGGTCGCCTCGGTAAACACCAGGGCGGCGCCGCCCCGGGCGAACGCGCCGAGATGTACGAGATGCCAGTCGGTCGGATGCCCGTCCACCGACGAGTACTGGCACATCGGCGACACCCAGATCCGGTTACGGAACGTCGTGCCGCGCAGGGTCAGCGGCGAAAGGAGTCGGCTCACGATTGCATTCAACGCCTCCGTCACTTCGCTCGCCCGCACGCCGCCCGACTTCGTGGCCCACGACACGCCAACCGGCACGCCGATGTCATCGCACAATCCGACCCGCGACGCTACGCGGCGTCGCGGGTCGAGGTCATGCAGCCGGTCGCTAACCGGATGGATTCAGCCGATGGTGATGATCTTCGACAGCCGAGGCTCGGCGATGCTGTGGGCGACCGTGATCTCGTAGCGACCAGTGGCCGTACGCCAGGCGCCCTCGGCCCAGATCTGGAACGACCGGTCGGGAATGTCGATGCTGGCGCTCGCCCTGCCGGCCGGATCGGCGGTGACGACGGCGAATCCGGCCAGCCATCGCCGCGGACGAGACGGGTCGGCGTCGATCGGCGAGACGTAGCACTGCACGACCTCGCGGCCCGGCCGCGATCCCGTGTTGCTTACGGTCACCGTCACCCGGCGGTCATCTACTGCCATCGATTCGTAGGTCCATGTGGTGTATCCGAGTCCGTGCCCGAACGCATATCGAGGTGCGGCCGAGCCGCGGTCCCAGGCGCGATAACCAATGAACACGCCTTCGTCGTAGGCGACGATCCCGCCGACCGGAGTCGTATCGAGGATCGGGCAATCCGCTTCTCGTACCGGCCAGGTGGTCGGCATCCGGCCGCCCGGCTCCACGGCGCCGATGAGCACATCGGCGAGCGCGTGTCCGGCCTCCTGACCGGGGAACCACGTCAACAGCACGGCCGCAACGTCGTCGGCCCAGGGCAATTCGACCGGTGAGCCAGCGTTGACGACGACAACTGTGGCCGGGTTGGCCGCCGCGACCCGGCGTACCAATTCGTCTTGGCGACCGGGCAGGGCAAGTGACGTGCGGTCGAAACCTTCGGATTCGACCTCGTTCGTGGTTCCCACCACGACGACGGCGACGTCGCTGGCGGCGGCTACGCTCTCCGCCTCGGCCAGTAGATCGTCGGCTTCGGCGATTGGCTCGCTGTAGCCGAGGGTCAACGACACCATGGCGAAGCCGGGTTGCAGCGTCACGCGCTGCCGCAGCGACACGTCGACGCTCTCGCCGGCCGCTAGGTCCAGACCCATGCGGTTCTCCGGCGGTGCAAGGAACAGCGTCGCGAAGTCGCTCACGTCGGGCCACACCGCCTCGTCGAAGAGCTTCCGCTCGCCGGCCATCAAC
>DASQPR010000062.1:0-8043 GCA_035643815.1 Micromonosporaceae bacterium
GAGCGTCGCCTCGGGCCCGACGCCGGCGGACGCCGCGTCCGCTCCGGCCCGCAGCGACCGCGACAGCGCGAGCGCGGCATCGCGGCCGGCTGGGGACAGATAACGGTTCCGGCTGGATCGCGCGAGACCGTCCGGGTCGCGGTCGGTCGGCACGCCAACCACCGCCACCGGCACGTTGAGGTCGCTCGCCATCTGCCGGACCAGGGCCAGCTGCTGGTAGTCCTTCTCGCCGAAGAAGGTGAAATCGGGATCGGTCAGCTGGAGCAGCTTCATGACCACGGTGAGCACGCCGTGGAAGAAGCCGGGCCGGCTCGCGCCCTCCAGGATCTCGCCCCGTGCGCCGGGGTTCAGCCGCACCTGTGGCGGCCCGTCCGGGTACATCTCGTCGACCGACGGCGCATAAATGACGTCGACACCGAGCGATTCGCATCGGGCGACGTCGGCCTCGAAGGTGCGCGGATAGCGGTCGAAGTCCTCATGCGGACCAAACTGCAGCGGGTTGACGAAGATCGTGACGAGCACGTGCTCGACCCGGGCCCGGGCCGCGCGAATCAACACGTCATGACCCTCGTGCAAGGCGCCCATCGTCATCACGACGCCGACCGAGCCGTCGAGCTTGGTCCGCGCGACCGCAAGCTCGGCGCGGGTCCGCGCGATCAGCGGGGCGGACATCTCAGAAATCCTCGTCCGGGCGGTTCGCGAGCACGCCGAGCAGGGGTTCCGCGGTCGTCGGCGTGATCCGGCCGGCGGCAATGGCCCGGTCGGCGGTGCGACGGGCCAGGGCGAGATACATCGGTACGGATTCGCGCGCGTGTTCGCTCAGCGTGTCGAGATGGGATGCGACCGTGTTGGCGTCGCCGCGCGACACCGGGCCGGTCAGGGCCGCGTCGCCCATGGCGAGGGTGTTGTCCAGAGCGGCGTGCAACAAGGGGGCGAGCACCCGCTCGGGGTGTACGACCCCCGCGTCGCGCAGCCGATCCATCGCCTCGTTGACGAGCGTGACCAGGTGGTTTGCGCCGTGTGCCAGGGCCGCGTGGTAGAGCGCGCGCCGCTCGTCCGGGATCCACTCGATGGCCCCACCCAGCTCGCCGACCAACTCCATGGCGGTCTGGCGCAACTCATGGGGAGCGGTGACGCCGAACGTGATCCCACTCGTCAACCGATCGACGTCGTCGGCCGTGCCGGTGAACGTCATGGCCGGGTGAAGGGCCAGCGGCAGGGCGCCGCGAGCGGTTGCCGGGTGCAGAATGCCGATCCCGTGTGCGCCGGACGTGTGCGCCACAATGACACCGGGGCGGAACGCCCCCGACTCGCCGAGGTGGGCAACGAGCGGCGCGAGCACGTCGTCGGGTACGGCGAAGATCACCAGGTCGGCGTGGCGTACGACATCCTCGGCCCGCCGGTGCACGGCGTCGGGCAGGCGACTCGCGATACGGGCACGGGCAGCGTTCGATCGTCCAGACGCGCCAGTCACGTGATGACCGGCCCGCGCCAGTGCCACGCCGATCGCTGTTCCGACGCGGCCGGCACCGACGATGCCAATGGTGAGGGACTTGGTGTCGGCGACCGCGGGTGCGACGCGGGGGATGCTCGCGGACCCGTGAAGCGGTCGTTGCCGCTCTTCGCCCCGCGCAGTACGGGCGGCAGCATTCAATGCCATGATCCAGTCCTCTTCGCTGGGGTACCGGTCGAGGCAAGTATGGCGCTGGCGATGCCGCGCTATAAAGCACGTGTGAAGACATTCACTCGCGGCTAACCCTCCGGTTGTCGTGCGCCAGGCGGCAAGGCGGGCCGGCGCGTGGCCCGAGCGCGGGCGTCACACCTGCTCCGGGCGGGCCGAGCGGATCTCGCCTGGGACGACCGGTGACGCCATCGTCGGCCGGCCGGCAAGGAACGCGCGAAGCTCGGCCGCTTGAGCCGGCGACATAACCGTGAGCGGAATCGACAACACGGGGGCCTCGCCGCACTTCCCCAGCACCAGTTCCCCGAGGTCGATGACGGTGTCGATCGCCGACCAGGCCCACGCCACGTGCTGGAAGGGCGACGTGAACGCCACATCGGTGTCGGTGATCGTGACCCGAATCGGCACGCTGTGGACCTTCGCGAACCGCCGTACGAAACGATCACCGGTACGGCGGAAGCTGACCACTACGAGCAGCGGATACAGCGCGCCGAACGCGAGCAGCGCGACGCCGAACACCGCCGCGCCGGCCGCGATGAGCACCGCGCCGAGCAGCACCATCAGGATGGCAAGCACGATCATCAGGACCCTGCGGCCCCGGAACTGGTGCGCGAAAAGGAGCCGCATGTGTCGGCGCTCACGGTTGGCGTCGGGAAATTGGGTGAACTCAATGTGCACGGCGCGCTCCACGGATAGGTGCTGGGGCGCAGCATAAGGACCACGGGCGGGCCAATGCGAGCCCCGAATCGGCCGAAGGGCAGGCAGCGTAGTGCGTCGCTGGCGGGATGCCATGACCGCGGCGCTATACGCGCCCGACACCGGTTTCTTCACCCGGTCGGGTCCCGGACCAGCCGGGCATTTCCGGACCAGCGCCCACACCGGGCCGGCGTTCGGGCAAGCCATCGCGGCGCTCATCGCCGACGTCGACACCGCTCTCGGCCAGCCCGACCACTTGGACATTGTCGACATGGGCTCCGGGCGTGGTGAGTTGCTGACTGTCCTGTCGGACCTGCCCGAATTGCGCGATCGATGCCGATTCACCGCCATCGAACGTGGGCCGCGCCCGGCGGGATTGGACGATGCCATCGCCTGGACTAACACGATCCCGCCGTACATCACCGGCGTTCTTCTGGCAACCGAATGGCTGGACAACGTACCGCTGGATGTGGCGATCCGGGATGGTGACCAATGGCGATATCAGCTGGTCGATGACGCTGGCGAAGAATCGCCCGGCTCGCCGGTCGAGCCTTTCGACGAGGCATGGATCAAGCGGTGGTGGCCAGCCGGCGAACGCGTCGAAATCGGTCGCTCGCGCGATCGGGCGTGGGCCGGCGCGGTCGGCCACCTTGAGCGGGGGCTCGCGCTCGCCATCGACTACGGGCATACGAGCGCCGGTCGGCCGCCCTTGGGCACCCTGACCGGCTTCGCCGATGGGCGCGAGAGGCTGCCCGTACCGGATGGGGGTTGTGATCTGACCGCGCACATCGCCGCGGACGCCGCCGCCGCCGCCGGGTCCGCCGTGGCCGGGCTCGATCCTTTGCTGGTACGGCAATCCGCCGCGCTGACTGCCCTCGGCGTGCATGGGAACCGGCCGCCCATCGAACTGGCGAACCGGGATCCAGCGGCATATGTGCACGCGCTCGCCGATGCCTCGACTGCCGCCGAGCTGACCGATCCGGCCGGGCTCGGTGGTCACTACTGGCTGCTGCAACCGGTCGCCATCGAGCTGCCGCCTACGATGACCCGGTGATGGATGGCCCGACGGATGGCCCGGTGACGGATGGCCCTGCGGCGACGGACGCGGGCGCGCTGCGGGAAGTTACCGCCGGCACGGGAACCGGCCTCGACGCCGCCGACATCGTGCTCAATATCGGCCCGCAGCATCCGTCGACGCACGGCGTCCTGCGCCTGCGGCTCGCCCTCGACGGCGATCGCATCGTCCGTGCCGAACCGATCATCGGCTACATGCACCGCGGCGCCGAGAAGCTCTTCGAGGTGCGCGACTATCGGCAGATCATCGTGCTCGCCAACCGGCACGACTGGCTGTCCGCGTTCGCAAATGAGCTCGGCGTGGCGCTCGCCGTCGAGCGGCTGATGGGCATGGAGGTCCCGGAGCGCGCGGTCTGGCTGCGTACGGCACTCGCCGAACTGAACCGCGTGCTGAACCACCTGATGTTCCTCGGCTCATATCCGATCGAGATTGGTGAGATCGACCCGGCGGTGCTCGCGTTCCGGTCACGCGAGACGCTGCAGGCAATCCTGGAGGAGGCGTCCGGCGGGCGGATCCACTACATGTTCAATCGCGTCGGCGGGCTGAAGGAAGAAGTGCCGGCCGGCTGGACACGGCGGGCGCGGACCGCCGTTGACGAGGTGCGCCGATCGATGCCGGAGTTGGACCGGCTGATCCGGGGCAACGAGACGTTCCTCGCACGAACCGTAGGAGTCGGCGTGCTGTCCGCTTCAGCGGCGGCGGCGTTTGGCGCCTCCGGGCCGGTGGCTCGTGCCTCCGGGCTCGACATGGACCTGCGACGGGACGAGCCCTATCTCGCGTACGGCCAGCTGGACGTGCCAGTGGTCACGCGTACGGCCGGGGATGCCCATGCCCGCTTCGAGGTCCTCCTCGACCAGGTGTACGTGTCGCTGGACCTTGCCACGGCGTGCCTCGATCGGGTCGATCGGACCACCGGACCGGTGAACGTCCGACTGCCGAAGGTGGTGAAGGCGCCCGAGGGTCACACGTACGCCTGGACCGAGAGCCCGCTCGGCATCAACGGCTATTACCTGGTGTCTCGAGGCGAAAAAACGCCTTGGCGGATGAAGCTGCGTACGGCCTCGTTCGCGAACGTACAGGCGCTGTCGGTCATCCTGCCCGGCGCCAGGGTCGCCGATCTCGTCCCCATCCTCGGCTCGATGTTCTTTGTCGTCGGCGACATCGACAAGTAGGTCGCTTTTCGCTTTGCGGGCCGTGCCAGGCCCCGCCGGGCCGGGCCGGGCCGGGCCGGGCCGGGCCGGGCATGATCCACTGGGACGGACGATTGATGTCGCTGTCGCGGCGAAATCGTCCACGGCGATGGATCATGGTGGACGAGACGCGCCGGTTCAGTGCCAGCGATCGTCGTTGACTTCGAAGTCGAGCTGCGGACGCGGACCACTCGACCGCCGGCTGGGCTCGCGGACCCAACGGTGGTCGCGGTCGTCACGCTCCTCGTACGCGACCGGCTCCGCGGAGCGACGCCGATAGATTCCTATGTCGTCGTGCGAAGCCGAGTCGTACGAGGGCGAGTCGTACGAGGGCGGGTCGTACGAACCCCAGCCTCCGGGCGGCGTGTCCCGGGACGGTCCGACCTGGGCCGGCACGTCATATCGAGAATCGCCGTAGCCGTCCGAATGGTCCGGCTCGATCACGCCACTGCGTACGTCACGCCAGCCGCGACCGACCTCGCCGCTCGACCGTTCGGCGCGGACCTCGTCCGGATTGTGACGCGGGCGTGGCAACTCGGCACGTGTGACCGTGGCCGGATACGGTTCATCGCGATCATCGCGATCATCGCGTTCCGCGCGCCGACGCCGTTGCGCCCGAGTCTCGGGAGCCCACGTCTCGGGAGCCGGCCTCTGATCGGCTGCCGCTGGCACTCGCTCCTCCCGTACGGATGACCATCGGTCGACGATCCGCAGCTGGGTGCCGGTCTGGTCGACATGGCGTTCGGCGTGGCGCTCGGCCATACGCAACTCCCGACCACGGTCGTCCGAGCGCACTTCCGCCCACCGATCGCCGTCGCGCATCTGGGACCACCGCGCGTCGTTCGCGAGATCGCCGCTCGAATCCAGATCATCGCGACTGCTACCAGACCGAGAGGCGAGGGATTCGCGCATCTGCGGCAGGTAGGCCCGCAACCGCTGCTCAGTCCACGACTCGTTTGTGTCCTCACGCCTGTCGGTCTCACCGTGATCGTCGTGACCGGACAAAAGCTCGCGGCGCTGCGGCTCACGCGCCATCTCACCCCAGCGCTGCTCCTCCGCGCGAGGCTCGTCCCGACGCCGCGCGTCCGAGCGTGGCTCGTCTCGACGCTGGACGTCCACCCGCGGCTCATCTCGCCAGTCCGAACTGCGGCGTGGCTCATCTCCGCGCTCCGAACCCCCGCGCGACTCACGCTCGCGAGGCTCACGCACGCGCGGCTCACGTTCGCGCTCCGAACCCCCGCGCTGCTCACGCTCGCGCGCATCACGCTCGCGCAACATCAGGGCGTCGCGATCGATCCAGCTCGCGCCGACACGGCCGTCATCGTGAGAGCCGGCATCGTAATGGCCGGCCTCGTGTCGTCCGGTGTCGCGGCCGAACGCGTTATGGCGGCCCGAGTCGTCCCGGTCGCGGTCCGACAGGACATCCCGTCGATGACTCGCCGAGCCGTACGTCGTGGATCCGTTCACGGTTCCGTCGATGGCCGCGTGGCCAACCGCCGGGCGGGAGGCGGAACCGTAAACGGTCGAGCCCGATGCCCGGCCCGGCTCGAAGCCGTCGGCCGGCTGATCCACGTACATCGAGCGGGTGACGACGGTTTCGGTGTGGCGTACGACGCCGGGCACCGACCCGACCACGCTGGCCGGTCGGCGCGGCGATGGCGGCGGTAACTCGCGCTGGTTGTCCACCGCGGCGCGCGCTTCGATGGCGACCGCTCGGGCCGCCTCGACCTGGCGCTGGACGCCGGCGATCGCGTCCTCGAGTCGGCGGATCCCGACGAACGACTCCGCCAACCGCTGCACGCCGGCGACCGACTCTTCCAGGAGCGACATCTTCTCGGACAACGCCCGATGCGTCGCGCGGGCGGCGGTCGTGATGTCGGCCCGTACGTCGTCGCGAAGCGCATTCATCTCGTCGGTCGTTGTGCCATTCGCCCGCGACCATGGCGCGGCATCCGAACGCAACATCACCGATAGCGCGAGCACCACCACCGCAATGATGGCAATGACCGCGGCCGCGGCCGTACCACCGAACATCAACAGCAGCGCCGCGACCGGTGCCAGCGCGATGCCGACCCAAAACTGGGCGGCCAGCAGGCGCGACCGAGCCTCGGCCCGATCAGGCGCGGTCGAAACGGTCGGGGCAGGCATGGGTGTAGAGGCTACCGAGATCGCCTCATGTTCTCCACCAGCCCGACGGGGCCGGCCGCCTGACCTGGCAACAGACGACGTAAGCGAACGGGCCGCGCACCGGCAACTTGCCCGGTGCACGGCCCGCCGAGGGCGATGTGGCGCCTACTGTGTCGTGAGCGAGCTGTCGGACGAGAACACCAGGCCAATGGTGGCCTTGCCCGACTGGATCGTCTTCTTGGTGACCGGTCCGCCGGTGTCCTGACCCTGGCTCAGGAACTGGCCGAACTGGATGCCGTACGTCTTCTGCAGGCCCAACTGGCAGAACGGACGCTGCGGGCACTCGGCCGGACCGGCGAGCGTCGTCGCCTTGCCCGAGCACTTCGCGGCGAAGTCCGACAGCGTCTTGAGCCCGTACTTGTCGGCCGTCGCCTTCGTCACCGCGAACGCGTTCGTGTCGAGCGCGGTCGACGGCTTGCCGAAGACGAGGTTCTTCTGCGCGCCGAGGGCGGTCAGTCGCGGCATCGTCTGTGCGATGTCGCTCGTTGGTGCCTGCGACGGGTCGTTCGTCGTGTTCAGTGCGGTCAGCAACGACGCCGCGTACTCGGGCACGATCTGGATTTTGTTCTGTTCGAGTTGCGGCAGGTAGAGCTCGCGGTTGCCGATCGTCTGCACGGTCGTCTTGTAGCCGATCGAGTCGAGGACGATCTTGTAGACGTTGGCGATCTCTTCGTTCTCGCTGAAGTCCGCGGCACCGATCTTCAGCTTGCCACCCGGGCCCTTGGCCAGGCCCTGCTGCGGGTTGTTCTGCTGTACGAAGGTCTGCGCGGCCGCGGCCGGCGTCTGACCGCCGGAGTCGACCAGCTTGTTCATCGCGATGAGCTTGTTCGTGTCCAGGCCGGCCGACACGGCGTCCAACGCGGCGATGAGCTGTGGGTTGTTGACCGCCTTGTTGATCGCCGGCACGACGACGTCCGACTGTTGTAAGTGCTTGTCGTCGGTCAGGACGACGAGGTCCGTCCCGGCGACGCCGGCACAGCCCGCGCCGCTGACGGCACTCGGCGCCGCTGTACCGGATGAGCCGGCGCTGCCGCACGCGGCGGCGAAGCCAGCGACGAGGAAAAGACCTGCCGCGAGCGCGAGAGGTCGTTTGAACGAACGCATAGAGGAGGAGCCCGCCTTCCGTGTCCCGGCGCGACCATCGTCTGGTCGGCCGCGTGTCCGACGGGCGGCACTGGGTGCAGTGGGTCCGCAACCATTCGCGAACGTACCGC
>DASQPR010000063.1:0-3013 GCA_035643815.1 Micromonosporaceae bacterium
GGACGGCCGCCGTCGCCGTCGACGCCACCACGAACAAGCCACCGGCCACCTCCCACGGCACCTCCGGTCGTTTCACGACGAGGTGATCCTCGGGCACGACCACGTAGTCTGCCTGCGCCGACCGCTCGTCACTCCAGCCGATGACGTCGTCGCCGATGAGGAATCCCGTCACGTCCGTACCGACGCCCGCGACGATGCCGGCGAAGTCGGTCCCCTCGCCGCTCGGAAAAGTCGTGGGGAAGATGGCGTTCATCGCGCCCGTACGGATCGCGATCTCGCCTGGATTCGTTCCCGCTACCACGACTCGTACCGCTACTTCGCCAGCGCCGGGGGTCGGCTCCGGCACCTCGGCGACATGCAAAACGTCTACGTCCCCGAAATGGTCGAACTGGATTGCACGCGGCATCGTTCGCCTCCCCCTCATATCGAAGCTTTCTGTCGAGCCCTGGGTGTGAGCCATCGCGCCGCGATCGACCCACGGCGCCCGCCGTCGATCAGCGCCGGCTTCGCCGCCCGGGCCGCGATCGTCCGATCGACGACGAATTCCCTTATAAGGCTTATCCCTATTGAGTTCGCGTAGCACTCGGACGGATGAATCGTTGCGAGGATCTCACCTCCGGCTTCGCTCGCCATCCGGCCGCATGTCGATGGACGGCGCAACGTGGAAACGCCGACTGAGCCGTCGACCCGGACGTACCCATGTTGCTCCGATTCGATTTTGATCGCCTGGACCGGCCGGCGACCGGCGAACCCGCATGTAGCCACGGCACTTAGTGGGACAATTGAGACGACCTACGACGGGGGGTAGCGGTGTTCAAGGTCAACGACATCCGCGAGTGGCGCAATCACGATGTTGTGGACGAGGCTGGCCGCAAGATCGGCACGCTCGAGTCCGTCTACGTCGACACCGCGACCGATCAGCCGGCCTTCGCCACCGTCACCATCGGCATGCCCACGCGCCGGCGCCTGACCTTCGTGCCGTTGGACGGCGCCCGCGTCGGGCCTGGATATCTCCAGGTCACCAGTGCAAAGAATCAGGTCAAGGGCGCGCCGACGATCGACGTCGACGGCGAACTACTCGCCCAGGACGAGCCCGCCATCTTTGCGCACTACGAGTTGAACTACTCACCCGGGACCAGCGGCGAACGGCGGCTGGCCCGGCGCTGACCGGATCGCCCGGCGCTGACCGGCTCGTCGGAATCGGAGATGAGGTCGAGGTGGCGTTTTTCCTTCTTTTGATCATCGTGGCAATCGCTGTCGGCATCATCGGCGTCGTCGTACATGGGCTGCTCTACTTGTTGTTCATCGGCATCGGCATATTGATCATCGACCTCATCTACGTCGGCGTCCGATTCCGGCGAGGTGGGCGGCGACCGACCCGCTGACCGTCAGATGGTCGTCGGCGTATCCGGCGATATCGACGGCGTCGCCGCCGCCTCGGCCGCCGACGAGAGCACACAGAATTCGTTGCCCTCCGGGTCGGCCAGCACAATCCACGACTCCTCGCCCTGGCCGATGTCGACGTGAGCGGCACCGAGATCGACAAGTCGTCGCACTTCGGCGTCCCGATCGTCCGGTCGGAAGTCGAAATGCAGCCTGTTTTTCACCGTCTTCGCGTCCGGCACATTAGCGAACAACAGGCCGGGCAGCCGGTCTTCGGCCGGCCGGATCTCGAATTCCTCCGGATCGTCGTTGGCCACGATCCAGCCGAGTGCACGCTGCCACCACAGTCCCAGCCCGACCGGGTCGTGCGCGTCGATGATGACCTGCTCCCACACGAGACTCATGGTCGCGACTCTAGAACGAACCAGGGACATTCTCGGCGACGTTTTGCCTCGCGGCCGGCCGACCTGCCGCTGCCGATAGCCGCCGTCGTCGCTTCGGTTCGCTCCGTCGTCGTCATCAGCGGTGGAGGCGCACCGTAAGCGAACGACCCGGCGGCCCGCCACGCTATGGTCGATGGCGTGGCAGATGCTCCGGTTTCGGTCGACACGGCCGATGCGCTCGCGGAACAGGTCTTCGGCTATTCGTTGAAGCCGGCACAGCGCAGGGCGGTCGCCGCCCTCGTCGGTGGCCGCGACACCCTTGCGGTGCTGCCGACCGGCAGCGGGAAAAGCGCGATCTACCAGGTCGCCGGCCTCGCACTCGGCGGCCTGACCGTTGTTGTGTCGCCCCTGATCGCGTTGCAACGTGACCAGGCGCGCGGATTGGGCACACGTACGCATCCCGACGGGCGGCCGTTGCGGGTCATCGCCCTGAACTCGACGCTGTCGAGCAAAGACCACGTCGATGCGTTGGCTCGGCTAGGGGCCGGCGACGTTGACTTTCTGATGCTTGGACCCGAGCAGCTGACGAATCCGGGCACCCATCAGGCGCTGCTGTCCAGTGGCCGGCCGATCTCGCTCTTCGCGGTCGACGAGGCGCATCTCGTGAGCGAATGGGGACACGACTTCCGACCGGAGTATCTGCGGGTGCGCGAGACGGTCGCGGCCGTCGGCCGACCACCGATCGTCGCGCTGACTGCAACGGCATCGCTGCCCGTACAGGCGGATATCACTCGGCAGTTGGGCATGTCCGAGCCGGCGGTGATCGTCGCCGATTTCGACCGACCGAACATCAGGCTGTCGGTACGGGTGGCACACGTCCACGTGCCGGAGGAGCAGGCGGTCGTCGACCGTACGGTCGAGGTGGTGCTCGCGAACGACACACCCACAATCGTGTACGCGACGAGTCATGCGCGCTGTGAAGATGTGGCGGAGCGTCTGCAACGCGACGCCTACCGGGCTGCTCCGTATCACGCCGGGTTGCCGGCGAAACGGCGGGCCGAGGTGCAGGACGCGTTCTTCCGTGGTCGCCTCGACGTGATCGCGGCGACGAGCGCCTTCGGCATGGGCATCGACAAGCCGGACGTACGCACCGTGGTGCACGCGGGTCCACCCGGCAGCCTGGACGAGTATTACCAGGAGATCGGCCGCGCCGGGCGGGACGGCCAGCCGGCGCACGCGGCGCTCGT
>DASQPR010000064.1:0-9271 GCA_035643815.1 Micromonosporaceae bacterium
TTCTTCTCGTTCGGCACCAACGACTTGACCCAGATGGGCTGGGGATTCTCCCGTGACGATGTCGAGGGCGCGTTCTTCCCACGCTATCTGGCGCTCGGCATCTTCGATCGGTCGCCGTTCGAGTCGATCGACGTCGAAGGAATCGGTCGGCTGATCCAGATCGCCGTCGCCGACGGCCGTGCCGCCCGCGAGGACCTTCAGATCGGTGTCTGCGGTGAACACGGCGGCGATCCCGACTCGGTCCATTTCTTCCACGAGACCGGATTCGACTACGTTTCCTGCTCGCCGTTCCGCCTGCCAATCGCACGGTTGGAAGCCGGTCGAGCCGCCGTCATCGCGGCGGGATCAGACAGCCGATGATCATTGGGTGAGGGCCGAGGTTGGCGCGTGCCGCCTCGGCCCGTCCACGCCAATCTCGGCCTGGGCGCCAGTCCTAGGACGGAACCACTTCAACCGTTGCCGATGGTGCGAGCCGTGGCGTACGCGGCAAACTCGCTTGCTCCGGATCGGCGATGCCGAGCCGCATCGCGAGATACGGGTATCCCACACCGCTGAGGATCCGACGTAACGCGTGGCGCTGGGCCGGCGTTTCGACCGCGGCGGACAGCGGCAGCACCGCAACCGACAACTCGGTCGCCGTTAGCCACAGCGCCGAGAACGCTTCGCCAGCTTCGAGCCACGCCCGCGGGTCGTCGTTGCTTCCGTACAAGATGGCGTACGACGCCGCAGAATCGTGGGTGGACGACGTCGGCAACGTCCCCGCATGCCCGAAATCGCGGCTCGGTACGGTCGTCTGCAGCGGCCGTTGAGGAATGTTCGCATCGGGGATGCCGGTGCCGTCGGGATGCTCGCCGGTCGTCCAGGCTTGTAACTCGGCGCGAACCTCATCGTCGTGAATCTCGTTCGACTGCGAACGGTCCGTCGCCGCTGCCAGCTCAATGACCTGGTCGCGGTCGAGAACGTCGAGGCGCACCGGCGACGTGGCAATGGTCGAGTGCAGCGCGGCCAGCGCTGTGGGCGGCACGGGCTCGTCGAGCAGCGGACGACGGTCGGTATGGCGTATCTCGGCTGTCTGGACCAGCCGCATCGCGGCCGGCGTCACCGGAGTGGATCCGGTGATCGACACCGTCGCCAGGAGATCGACATTCCCCGGATCCGGGATCCGGTCTACCTCCACCGCCACTCCCTCGGCGGCCAAGGCGATGCGGGCGTGATGCAGTGCCATGCCGCAGCTCAGTATGAGCAGGCGCCGATCCGGATCCGAAGCAAGCAGTTGCCGTCGTGGATCGGCGAAGAGATCGGCTACCCCGTCGTGCACGCGCCAGTGCCACGGTTGTGTGTTGTGAATGGACGGCGCCGCGCCCGCTGCCTCGGCGGCGCTGGCGAGCGCTTGCGGATGTCCGTCTCTGACCGTCACCACGGCGTCCCCTCTCCCGTGTCCCTCCTCGGATCTTGCCACCCAAGGCCGGGCCAGGGGTCGCACAGGCCGACGTTGGGCCCTGAGATCCACATTAAGCCGAAGACAGAGATCCACATCGTCCCGGGTCGAACGCACAGGTTCAGCCTCTCACGGTGCCGGAGCGACCTCACCGGCGATGCGACGGTCGTCGGGAGCGGCCGGCGACGATTCCGTCGCACCGGGCCGCACGGCCGGGCGGTCCCAGGCCGTTTGCCCCTCACGACGTCGCTGCGGCATCGAGGATCCTGAAGAGTGTGGGCGATCTCAGTGGCGCGGGCGAGGGCGCTAGCCAGTGTCCGACGCGAGCGGTCGACCCACGGATGGCCGAGCGAATCGCAGCGGCCCAACGAAGGGAGACACCATCATGCGTGCGCTCATCGTCTACGAAAGTCTGTTCGGCAACGCGAAGTCGGTCGCGGAGGCGATCGGCGATGGCCTGCGTACCCGGGCCGACGTCGAGGTCATCGACGTGCGGTCGGCTCCCGAGAGCGTTGACGACATCGACCTTCTGGTCGTCGGCGGTCCGACGCATCAGCTCGGCATGACGAGGCCATCATCCCGACGGCAAGCCGAGACGCAGTACGAGGAAGCACCTCCGGCCGCACAGACCGGGCTTCGGGAGTGGATCGGCGGACTGCAGCTTCCTGCGGGCACCGCGGCGGCCGTATTCGACACCCGGCTGAATCATCCCAGCGTGCTACGCGTGCTTGACCACGCGGCCCGTGCGACTGGTCGGATGCTGGAGCATCGGGGCGCTCACACGATCGCGCCGCCGCAGCGATTCCTCGTCGAATCGGCCACCGGGCCGTTGCTGCCCCACGAGATCGATCGCGCACGCGACTGGGGTCAAACGCTGCTCAGTCTGGCTGCATCACCCGCGTAGCGCCGGCTGCGTCACCCGCGTAGCGGCGACGGTGGTTCGTCGTCGGCAGCGGTCGCGACCGCCGGCAGGCCGTCGGACCTAAAGGCGTCGCCGCGTTCGGTCACGACAGCGCACTCGTACCCGTCGAGCGTGGCCAGCCAGTCCAGGCCGCGCTCGTTCATCGCGACGGCCGCGGTTGCGTACGCGTCGGCGATAGCCAGATCGGGACCGGTGACCGTGACGGAGCGCAGCGACGAGGCCGGCCGCCCGGTGAACGGGTCGAGCACATGAAGGCCCCGCTCGTACGTCCCCGAGGTGGCAACCGCCAGATCAGACCCGGCGACGACCCATGCCACCTTGTCCGGTTGCCACGGGTGTCGGATGCCGACCCGCCATGGCTCGCCGTCATCCGACACGCCCCGTACGCGGACGTCGCCACCGGCATTGATGCAGTGATTTTCGAGTCCGGCCTCGATCAGACGGTCCGATGCCACCTGCACGGACCAGCCCTTCACGTATCCGGACGGGTCGAGGTGCCGGTTCGCGTACACGTCGAAATAGCCTGCGGTCTCGATCCGCATCCGTTCGCCGGCGGCGAGAACGGTACGCATGTCCTCGGAGAACTCGTCGGGCCGCAGCTCCCCGCGGTCGATGCGGCAGACCTCACTGTCCGGCTTGTACGTGCTGAATCGGCGATCGACTTCGTCGAACCACGCAAACGCTCTGGCCACGAGCGCGGCCGTATCCACACCGGGAGGCGTGTGCGCGACGTCCACGGCGATCGCGGTGCCCATCAGCATTTCCACCCGGTGCATCACGTCCGCTCCCAACGCTCGGCCGACGGTTCGCTCAGCCGGCGGACTTCAGCACCGCGGCCAACGCGGCCTTGTACGCATCGGAGGTGTACGTAGCGCCGGAAACCGTGGCGATGTTGGCGCTCTGTGCGGCGAGTGCCTCGGACCGAAGCTTGGGGCACGCCTGCGTCGTGCAGTACTGCGGCGAGTTCGAATCGTACGCCGCCGTGATGGCCGTCATCCGATGCGAGGAGATCGTCACGGTCAGCGTCAGGGTCCCGTACCGCTCGCTCGACGACGCCTTGTACGTGCCGTCTCGCGGGCCGCTCGGCGTGGGCTTCGGCGTCGGGGTGGGGGTTGGATTTGGTGTCGACTTCGTCGGCGGAGGTGTGGTGCGGCCTGAGGTTGGCGACGGCTTCGTGGTCACGTGAGTGCGAGCCGACGGTGCGACGGCCGTGGCCGAGCCTCCGGTTGACCCATCCGGAAGCGGGAGGGCCGTGGCGCCATCGGGGCCGGAAACGGCGGTCGCGGTGGCGGCGCCGGAGGCCGCAAATGACGCGTTGCCGACTTTCGCGCCGACGAGCAGGCCGGCGCCGGTGAGGGTGCCCAGGACAACCGCGGTAGCGCGACGCAAATCGAACTCCTCCCCTAGAACTCGAATGGATCCATATGAATATGCTTACGCCGGATACGCAGCGGCTTGAGCGCCTTCAGCGACACGTCGACCAGGCCGGGCGGTCCGCATAGGTAGACGTCGCGCTGCTTGACATCGGGCACGAGCTCGCGCATTCCGGCCGCGGAAAACGCTCGTCGCGGCCCCGGATCGTCCCGCGACCCGAGCACGTACCAGAGGCGGGCCTCGCGATTGTCGGCCAGCCATTCAAGTTCGTCCCGGAAGACGAGTTCCTCGAGCGAGCGCGCCCGATAGATGATGATCGTGCCGGTCGGCAGCTCCTCGAGAAGCGCGCGAATCGGCGCGATGCCGCTGCCGCCGGCGATCAGCAGAGCGGCCGGATGCCGGCGCTGATCCGCGGTGAAGATGCCCCACGGGCCTTCGGCGAATACCGCGACGCCCGGTCGCAGCCTCCGCAGGTCCGACGTGTGTTTGCCGACCACCTTGATGGTCAGCCGGAGCCAGCGTCCGTTCGGCGCCGCGGACAGTGAGAACGGATGCGCCTGCCACCAACAGCCGCGGGCCAAGAACCGCCACCGGAAATACTGCCCCGCGCGCACATCCAGGTCTTCCAGGCGCCGTCCGGTGATGTAAATAGACACCATGTCACCGGCCTCGGCAACGACGTCGGCGACGCGCAGCCGGTGGCGTGCGTTCAGCCGGACCGGTCGGATCAACCGGCCCCACACTATGCACGAGACGGTGATCGCGTAGAGAGCGACCCAGTACCAGTGTCCGAATCCGCCCTTGCTGAGTTCCTGGCCGGCGGCGAACTGATGGCCGTAGCCGAGCAGCAGCACGAGATAACTCGACAAATGCAGGTAATACCAGAGTTCGTACGGCATGCGATTGCGAACCGACCTGATGGCGAGCAGACCGATGGCCACGAGTACGCCGGTCGCGACGTACGCGCTGATCATGGCGGTCGGTGCGTTCCACAACTGTCCGGTCTGGCCGAACACCGAGATTCCCGACTCACCGGCATAGCCAAGCGTGATCAGGACGACGTGAGCGATAACGAGGATGACCACGCCGGCACCGAGTTCGCGGTGCCAGACGAGCAGATCGTGCGATCCGATCGATCGTTCCAGCACGCTTATCCGGCTCATCAGAAGGATCTGTGTCAGCAGGAAGAACCCGGCCGCCATGCCGGTGACCCGACCGCTTTCGGTGAGAACGGCGGCCGTTCCGTGCACCGAGTGCAGAGGGGTGTCGAGCCACCACAACTCGATCGACACGGCAAGCATGAACCAGAACGAGATGATCAGGAACAGCCGAGCGCCGCGGTCCGCCTGGTCGGGAACGGTCGGCTGATAGCCCCAGTCGCCCATGAACTCGTGGTGTAGGGCCGCTGGGGCGTCAGCCGCGGTAAAGCCGGCATCGAGGTGTTGCGCACGCGGTGCACGGTCGGGCCGCTCGGGCAGCCGTACCCGGGGGATGCTGCCGGTGGCCGTGACGGTCATCGGGGCGGGCCGACCAGCACGGTCCGGGACCGCCTCAACGGACGTCCGTCGCGGCGGCTCAGCCATGTGTCGCGACGTCACCCGGCACTCCCACAGCGGTACACATGCAACGAACAGTCTCCGCTCATCGGGGCGGACGTTCCGGCATCTCGTGTCGGCATCCCTTGCATCGTCGGAAATATATGCGCGGATCGGCCGTCCGTCGATGCCGGGCCCCCAATCGGGCCAAACTGCTCCGCAGCGCGCTTGTCCAGTAACCGTCTGTGGGCTCCCGCGACCGATCCGTCGCGACCATCTCCGCCACGAAAGCCGGCGAAACCGCGTACTTGTGTCAATTCACCTAGACTGGTACCAGTCGTCCTCAGGGTCGTGCTGCAAGTTGGGACACCCGCCGTCCGCGGCACGAAGAGTCAGACTATGAGAAGGGATCGGCCGTGGCGCTGAAACATCCCACCGGACCAGGGATACCCGAGCGCGATCTCGTTCCACCACCGATATTCGGCATGATCGGCGAACACATTCCGCGCCGCGTGTTGCCCGACGGCGAACTGCCCCCGGATGTTGCCTATCAGATCATCCACGATGAACTCGCGCTCGATGGCAACGCTCGGCTAAACCTGGCCACGTTCGTCAGCACGTGGATGGAGCCGCAGGCACGAGTGTTGATGGCCGAGTGCCTCGACAAGAACATGATCGATAAAGATGAGTACCCACAGACGGCGGAAATCGAGATGCGTTGTGTGCGGATGCTTAGCGAGCTGTGGCACGCGCCGGACGCCGACGAAGCGACCGGCTGTTCGACAACCGGTTCGAGCGAAGCGGCCATGCTCGCCGGTCTAGCGCTCAAACGCCGATGGCAGAAGCGTCGCGGCTCGGCCGGCACTCCATCGGCTCGGCCGAATCTCGTCATGGGCATCAATGTGCAGGTCTGCTGGGAGAAATTCGCCAACTATTGGGACGTCGACATGCGGCTGGTACCGATGGAGGGCAATCGGTTCCATCTGTCGGCTGAGACCGCCGTCGAGCTCTGCGACGAAAACACGATTGGGGTCGTGGCGATCCTCGGGTCGACGTTCGACGGTTCGTACGAACCGGTCAAAGAGATCTGCGCGGCGCTCGACGACCTTCAGGCGCGGACCGGCATCGACGTTCCGGTCCACGTCGATGGTGCATCGGGCGCCTTCGTCGCACCGTTCCTCGACGAGACCCTGGAGTGGGACTTCCAGCTCCCCCGCGTGTCGTCGATCAATGCCTCCGGACACAAGTACGGCCTCGTCTATCCGGGCGTCGGTTGGGTCGTGTGGCGCGATGCTCAAGCGCTGCCGGACGATCTGATCTTCTGGGTCAACTATCTCGGCGACAACATGCCGACGTTCGCCCTGAACTTTTCGCGCCCCGGTGCACAGGTGGTGGCGCAGTATTACAACTTCCTCCGCCTGGGGTTCGAGGGCTACCGGCGCGTACAGGGTTACGCCCGCGACGTGGCAACCCGGTTATCGGAGCGAGTGGCCGAAATGGGCGCGTTCAAGCTCATCACCAGCGGCAACGAACTGCCGGTGTTCACTTTCACCCTCGCCGAGGACGTGACCAACTACAGCGTGTTCGACGTTTCCCGGTCACTCCGCCAGCGCGGCTGGCTTCTGCCTGCCTACACGTTCCCCAAGAACCGCACCGACCTCGCGGTGTTGCGGGTCGTGGTCAAACGCGGCTTCAGTCACGATCTCGCGGACCTGCTTGTCGGCGATATCCGCAAGCAGCTGCCGCGTCTGCAAAGGCAGGCGGCGCCAGTTCACGATGCCACCTCCACTGGATTCCATCACTAGTACGGTCCGGCTCACCAGCGAGTCGCGCCAATCCGGCTACTCCCGCATGAGCAGGGCAACTGCTTCGCGTTCGAGGTCAACGTACGGTTCCCCGCTGACGTCGATGGCCACTCGGTGAATCGTCCCGCCCGTGAACGACCACGGCATCTCGCCTGGGTAATCGTCGGTTACCCCGGCGCCACCATCCCGGCCGATGCACAGACCTTCGCCACCGATCGCGAACTTGCCCGGCTGCGTCTTAATCCGCGCTTCGCCGACCTTCGTGTCGCCGTGGTAAAGCGACAAGGCGCCGACCGCGACGCCGGGCGGGTCCTCGCCCGTCTTGTTGAAGGCGGCCGACAAGATCAGGTTCTCTCCGATGGGCAGGTCACGATCCGCGACCACGGCCTCCTCGACGCTGCCGACAAAGCTGTACGTGTAGTGCAGCCGGTTGTCCTTGACGTAGAGCGCGTGACCGCCGAATCGTGCTCCGTGAGCGAAGAGGACGCCCTCGGCTCCCGCTCGCGGAATATCGACGAGCGCGCCGATCGCGTACGACCGGTTGCGGATGTTGACCGACTGCGATTCGGGCACCTCGGCCGTTCCCGGATAGTAGACATAGCGGTTGCGCGACGGCGACAGCATCGGCCGGGGCGTCATGAAGATCTCGAACGCGGACCGGTCGTCGAGTGGGAACGCGTTGTTGGCACCGGCCTCGGCGAACCAGAGGTTGACCAATTCGCGGAGCTTGTCCGGCTGCTCCGCGGCGACGTTCCGCAACTCGGCCCGATCGACGTCCGTGTGGTAAAGCTCCCACTCGTCGTCGTTGAAGTGGCCCCATCCGCTGATCGCGGGATGGTTGGTAACCGCCTTCCAGCCGTCGTGCCAGATTGCCCGCGAGCCGAGCATGGAATAGAACTGACGCTTCCGGCGGCCATCCGCGGTCGGGTCATCGAAGGAATACCGCATGCTCACACCGTCGATCGGGCTCTGCGTATACCCCTTGATCGTCGCCGGTGGAGTGACGTTCAAAGCATCGAGGATCGTCGGCGTGATGTCGATCGCGTGGTGATACTGCGTACGGATCTCCCCGCGGGCGCGCATCCCGGCCGGCCACGAGATGATGCACGGATCGCTCGTTCCACCGTTGAACTCGTAGCGCTTCCACATCTTGAACGGCGTGTTGAACGCCATCGCCCAGCCAGTCGGATAGTGGTTGTACGTGTCCGGGCCGCCCAGCTCGTCGAGCATGGACAGGTTCTCCGCGAGATCGTCGGGGATTCCGTTCATGAACTTCATCTCGTTGACCGAACCATCCGGACCGCCTTCGCCGCTGGCCCCGTTGTCCGAGACGATGACGACCATCGTGTTCTCCCGCATGCCCGACTCCTCCAGGTAGTCCAGCAGCCGGCCGATGTGATGGTCGGCATGTGCGAGGAATCCGGCGTATACCTCCGCCATCCGCGCGAACAGATGCTTTTCATCGTCGCTCAGTGAAGCCCAGGGCTTGGTGAAGTCCATCATCGGGAACGGCTTGCCATCCGGGCCGGTACGTGTCTCGGGCGTACCGATCGGATTGATCGGCGGCAGCTCGGTGCTCTCCGGAACGATCCCCATTGTCTTCTGCCGAGACAGCGTCTGCTCGCGGATCGCTTCGTAGCCCATGTCAAAGTGACCGCGATAGCGATCGATCCATTCCTTCGGCGCGTGGTGCGGCGCATGGCACGCGCCCGGGGCGTAATACAAGAAGAATGGTTTGCCGGGCGCAACCGCGTTGGCGTCCTTGATGAACGCGAGTGCCTTGTCGGTCAGATCCTCGGTCAGGTGGTAACCCTGTTCCGGGGTCGCTGGTTGCTCCACGGGATGGTTGTCGTAGACCAGATCGGGATACCACTGGTTGGTCTCCGCGCCGAGGAAGCCGTAGAACCGCTCGAATCCACGTCCGGTCGGCCAATTCCGCCGGGTCGACGCGAGGTTCATCTCCGCGTCCGGGCACAGGTGCCACTTACCGACCATGTACGTGTTCCAGCCGAGCTCGCCGAGCATCTCCGGCAACATACCGTTCTCCGGCGGGATCGTCCCGCTCGCGTTGGGGAATCCGATCGCGGCCTCGGTTATGCACGCCATGCTGTTGCGCGTGTGATTGCGGCCGGTCAGCAAACAGGACCGGGTCGGCGAGCACAGCGCGGTGGTGTGCCATTGGGTGTAGCGCACGCCT
>DASQPR010000065.1:0-11596 GCA_035643815.1 Micromonosporaceae bacterium
ACCGCACTGGCCAGGGCCTTGCTGGACGTACTGGACAAGCGCAAGGCGTGGGATCAGATGCGCAATGAATGGCAGCCGCCGCACTAGCCGGCAGCGCGAGGGGCCGTCCCAGCCGACGGAAACGCGCCGAAAGGCCACCGCGTGCAACGACGTGTTGGCCGACGACGTCTGTATCACCGACGGCTGGCAGATCACCCCGGTGATGTGGCGCGCGACTCAGCACGCGAGGGCACGACACGGGGTTGAACCGGGCGGCGTTAAGGGTAGGTCCCATTGGGTCTGTCAGGTGGCCGCGAACGATGGGAGCCTTTGTGTCAGCAAGCGCGACCGAACAGATCGTCTCAATTCCCCACAATCGGGCGCACCACCCGATTAAGCATCGCCTGGAAGTTCTCGATGGCATCCGGTTTCTCGCGGCGGCGTACGTGGTGGTGTTCCACCTCTCGGCCGGCGATCGCAGCAGCTGGCATGGACCCTCGCGAGAACTGTTCGCGCCGCTGTTTCATGTCGCGTCATACGGCTGGCTCGGTGTCGAACTGTTCTTCATGATCAGTGGATTCGTCATCTGCCTCAGCGCGTGGGGCAAGAGTGTCGGTGAGTTCGCCATCTCCCGATTTGTCAGGCTCTATCCGGCCTACTGGTTCGCGATCCTGCTGACCACCGCCGTGCTGCTAGTTGATCAGCGTCGCGCGCACGCTTTGTCGCTGTCGCAGATATTGGCGAACCTGACCATGACCGAGTCGTACGCACGGGTGCCGGGGGTCGACCCGTCGTACTGGACGCTCGTCATCGAGCTGAACTTCTACCTGCTGGTCGCGGTCACGTTGGTGTGGCGCGGATTCACGTACAAGCGCGTGGTCTCGTTCTGCGCGGTATGGCTGGCCGTGTCTTTGCTGGACGCCGTCACCGACTCCTACTGGTACGGGGTTGTCGTACAGCCGCTGTACGTACCGTTCTTCGTCGCGGGCATCGTCTTGTACCTGATGCATCGCTTCGGCCCGAGCCTCGCCCTGTGGACGCTGCTCGCGTGCTGCTGGGCGTGTGCGATGTACCGCCTAGTCGACCGTACCGCCGTGCAGCACCCCTCCGGCGCGACCCTGAACTACTGGATATCGGCGACGATAGTCTCTGCCTTCTTCGTGCTGCTGACGTTGATCGCGCTGCACAAACTGACGGCGGTTCGCGGCCGGTGGCTCGTCACGGCCGGCGCCCTCACGTACCCCCTGTATCTGCTCCACCAGCAGATCGGCGAGACGCTCATCCGCTCGCTGGACCACCGCGTCCCGTCATGGGTTTTGCTCGTGGCCGTGTTCGCCTTCATGCTCCTGCTGTCATGGCTGGTCCAGCACTACGCTGAGCGTCCATTGGCGCGTCGCGTACGCAAGGCGTTGATGGCCGGCCTAGTCCTAGCCCGCGACCTGCGAGAAAGGATTGGCGGACCGAAGCGTCCGCGAGACGGGGCCGCCGATTCCGTGGAGGCACCGCGTCCGCCGCGTGTCCCCAGCCCGCGTACAGGCGGAATGGATGACCGGCCGGAACCGCGAACACCCGATGTCTTGTCCCGCCGTCAAACAATAATGTCGCTCCGATCGCCAGCACCTGAGCCTGAGCCGCGTCGAGATCTTCGACCTCGAGATCCAGGTGCGACCGCTGTGGATGATCCGGATCAGGCCAGCGGGGTGAGCGCTCTGGATCGCACGCGGGCCACGGTCGGGGGTAATTTCCACGAATGGCCCGTACGATCCAGTCCGCGACCGTAACCCCCGACAACGTCGAGGTCTCGGCCGATACTGGCGCGTCCGGCCGGGCCGGCTATCGGCGATCGGCCGGATCGGCTCGCGGCAACGCACGACGGCAGGAACTGCTTGATCGTGTGACCGATGACCTCGCCGTCAACGGCCTGGTGGATTTCTCGCTGCGGCGCGCCGCGCGGGCGGCCGGAACGACGCACAAGGTTCTGCTCTACCACTTCGACGGCGTCGACGATCTTCTTGCGCAGGCGATGTTCCGGTTGCGCGAGAGACGTATCAGCAACGTGCTCGCGGCCGCCGCCGAGAGTCCGGTTCGTCAGACCCTCGCGGCTCGCGTACGCGCCATCTGGCCCGTGCTCATGGCCGACGAGTCCGGCCTGCGGGTTATCGATCAGGCCATCGGCCTGGTGATGTACGACCCCGAGCGCTACGCCCAACTCGGGCGGGAGGCGTCCACCCAATACCTACCCACGTTGCTCTCGCTGTGCCCGGCGGACTGGTCGGACCGGCGCAAATCCGAAGTCGCGCACATGATGTTGGCGATCTTCCGTGGCTTCCTCATGGACTGGCGGACCACGGGCGAGACCGAGCGGATCGACGCTGGTATCGAGGCTCTCCTCCGTGCGCTGGAGCGTGAGGAAGCCGCGTCCGAATAACCGGCGCGACCAAATAATCACCGGGAGCACTGACCGGCGCGGACCGGCTGATTGGCGCGCGTCGGATCGCCAGTCCGGTGGCGAACCCGATTTGCCGATGGCGAACCCGATTGCGAATGCCACTCCGATCGCCGAACCCATGGACACGATGCGAACCACGTGGTTCACTTCTTGTGAAGGGCGAATCCGATTCGAGTGGGGGTCTCACCGATGTCTGTGTGGCGGGAGAAAGTTCGATTCGTCAGCGGCGATGCCGAGTGCGTCGCTTGGCACTATCCGGGGACCAACGGCGCCTGCGTGATCATGGCCGGGGGTTTCGCGGTGACCAAGGAGCCGGCGACTGACCGGTTCGCGCAGCGATTCAGCGAAGCCGGCTTCGGCGTCCTGGCCTTCGACTACCGCCGTCTCGGGGAGAGCGGAGGGCAGCCACGTCAGGTCGTACGCATCGCCGACCAGCTCGCCGACTGGCAGGCCGCGATCGCGTACGCCCGGGCGCTGCCCGGAGTCGACCCGGCCAAGCTGGCGGTTTGGGGCTTTTCCGCGTCGGGCGGCCACATCTTCCACGTGGCGGCGCGCAACCCAGTCATCGGCGCCGCAATCGCACAGACACCAAACGCCGACGGCCCAGCGGCGACGCGCAACGCCGCGCGCTACCAGACACCCGTCGCGCTCCTTCGCCTCACCGGCCGCGGAATCATCGACGCCATCGGCGGTCTCTTTGGCCGCCGACCACGGCTGGTGCCGCTCGTCGGCGCACGGGGGACGGTCGCCGTCCTCTCGACACCGGACGTACTCGACAGCGACCGCATTCTCAATCCAGGCAACCGATACCCGGACTGGTTGCAGTCAGTCGCCGCGCGCTCGACGCTCGCGCTCGGTTTCTACCGGCCCGGTCGGGTCGCGTCCCAGGTGCAGTGCCCGCTGCTGGTCGTCGTCTGCGACGGGGATTGCACGGCACTGGCCGAGCCGTCCGTCGCAGCCGCGAAGCGCGCTCCCCGGGGCGAACTCGTCCGGATGCCGGGCGGGCATTACGAACCGTTTCTGGGTGGACACGAATACACCGTCGAGGCCGAGCTGTCCTTCCTGCGCCAGCACCTGCTGAAGCAATCGGGTACGGATCACGCCGGCTCCCGTACCGCTGAATTGGCTCCGCACGCTGGGGGACGGGCATGAGCGAGATCGAACTGTCAGCCGGGACGATCGAATACCGGGACACCGGCGGCGACGGTCCGGTCATCGTGCTGCTGCACGGGCTGATGATGGATGCCTCGCTGTGGGACGCAGTGATCGCCGATCTGTCGGTCGGTCATCGATGCGTGGCACCAACGCTGCCGCTCGGCGCGCATCGACACGAAATGCTTGCCGACGCAGACCTTTCGCTGCCCGGAATCGCGCGGCTCGTCGAGGACTTCCTCGACCGGCTCGACCTGAATGACGTGACCCTCATCGGCAACGACACCGGCGGAGCCATCGCGCAGCTGGTCATTGCCAACGAGGCTGTACGGGTGGGTCAGGTCGTGCTCGCATCGTGCGAGGCGTTCGACAACATCCCGCCCGGATTGACCGGCCGAACGCTGGCGCTCGCCGGCAGACTATCGCCCCGAATGTTCGGGCTGTTCATGCAGCAGATGCGCCTCCGGCCGCTCCGGCGACTCCCGCTCGCGTTCGGATGGCTGACGAAGCGAGGAGACGCGGCCACCGCCCGGTGGGTACGGCCGGTCATGGAGCGGCCGGAGATCCAACGCGACGCCGTACGGGCGCTGCGCGCGGTCATGGCCGACACTCGGGTGCTGATCGATGCGGCGCAACGGTTATCCCGATTCGATCGGCCAGCCCTGGTCGTCTGGGCGAGCCAGGATCGCGTCATGCCGCCCAAGCACGGGCGACGCCTTGCCGACCTGCTCCCGCAAGGACGACTCATCGAGGTCGACGACAGCTACACGCTGATCCCGCTGGATCAGCCGGCGCGATTCGCTCAGATCATCCGGAAATTCACGTACGCCGCCGATCGCGCCTAGTCGCGAGCAGCCAGCAACCATAATCGCGCGGTTCGGCCGGTCCGCCGTCAGTTCGAGGCCGCGTACACCTCGCGGAGACCGCGCAAACGTGTGCTCAAGACGGCGCGCGCCTTGGCCACGTCGAGCACGACTCGGCCGGGTCGTGTCACGCGTGCCGATTCGTGAGTGCCGACGGGTAGGGCGTCCGGATCACCGCCATGCTTTGCCACGAGGAGCCGGCCCATCTCGTACCAGCTCATGATGTCGGCGCCGGCGACATTGAGGAGCCCAGCGATGTCGTTGCCGGCGAGTTCGAGGCAGGCGTCGGCCAGGTCGTCGACGGCGATCGGACACCGAATCTCATCGGTGAAGAGCACGCCGTCAGCCCGTGATTGGGCGAGGTCGAGCATGAAGCGTTCCCGATGGGCGAGCCCGTCGCGGTCGCTTCCATCACTCATGATGGGTGGCACCCGCACGATCGCGGCGTGCGGCGCGACCGTCGCTACGCCGAGTTCGGCGGCCGCCTTGGCCGCGCCGTAGGAGTACACGGGATCGGGTGCGACGGCGTCGCTGTAAGGCTCATCGCGGCCGCGATGAACGGCATCCGACGAGATGTGTACCAGCCGAATGCCGTGGCGTGCCGAAGCGCGCGCAATGTGAACGGGTGCGACGGCGTTGGTTGTCCAACTCGTCTCCGCCGCGAGCGGATCCAGCGACCCGGCGAGCTTGGTCGCCGTATGGACAATCGCATCTGGCCGTGTCGCCTCGATCAGCGCGTCCACTGCCGTTGTGTTGGTGACATCGCACGGCACCCACTCGACGAAGGGGACCGACGCGGGTGCAGAACGATATGTCCCGGCGACCGCGTGCCCCAATGCGATTGCGCGCCGACAGATATGGCGCCCCAAGAACCCAGCAGCGCCGGTGATGAGGAGCCTCATGGGCGCGAGTCTGGCACGTCGGACTTGCTCCCGGTCAGTGATTTCGTCCGCTGGAGATTCGTCCGGCAGTCGGCTGCTGTCGGACGGTGGACCTTTCTGCTGTCTGTCGCGTCCGGCGCCGCGGTTAGTGTGTGCGTATGCAGGAGGCGGAGTCTGAGAGCGATCTCGATGGCTGACGCCGACGATGTCCGTCATCTGGCACTCGCGCTGCCGCACGTGGCCGAGATCGACAGCGACGGTTTCGACTTCCGGGTTGCCGATAAAGGGTTCGTCTGGTCTTACCCCGAGCGCAGACCGGGCAAGCCACGCGTTATCCGTACCGATATCGCAGTGTTGTACGTCGGCGACGAAGCCGAGAAGCAGGCACTGCTGCTCGGCGACCCCGAAGTCTTCTTCACCACGCCCGCCTACGACGGATTGCCCTTGGTCATGCTCCGGCTGGAGCAGGTGAACGTCGATCGGCTGAGGGTTCTCGTCACAGACGCGTGGCGTATGCGTGCACCGGACGTGCTCGTCGGCGACCTCGACGACAGCGCCGATTCGTCGAGCTGAGATCCGCGTTGAGTCGAACCGACCGATAGGTCAAGGCGACGATCGCTTGCGCCTCACCCGATCCGTCGGCTGCCGGTCCATCACGCGATGTCGAGCGAAGACCCGGCAGCGACGAACGATGCCGTGGCCGGCTGTTGCAACGGCGGCCGATTTCGGGACCACGCGGATGCTTGTGCTCTAAGTCACAGCACCGCACGTCACACCACACGGGGCTAGCTGGTCGTAAAGCAAACAACCACGATGGAGGGTTCGTGTTCGCCGCTTACGTCACGGTCACCATTCTCGCCTCGGTCTTCAACGGCATCGCCGCCGTCACTTACCTGATCGGCCACGACTATCCCAAGGCCCAGGCAGACATGAAGCGCGTGCCACGCTCCTGGGTGCCGGTGTTAGGCATGTTGCTAGCGGCAGGCTCTTTGGGGCTGCTGGCCGGGTTCGCCGTTCCACTGCTGGGAGCGTTTGCCGCCGCCGGTCTCGTGCTGTATTTCCTCGGTGCGCTCATCGCTCACCTGCGGGTGGCTTCCCGCCAGCTCGTGGGCTGGGCCGTGTTCTTCTCGACTGCTCTGGCCGCACTAGCGGTGAACCTGAGCTACCACTGGTGATCCTTGGATGCACGCCGCACCAGAATCGCCGGCCGGCAGCGAACTGGCCGACGGCAACCGCCATCGTCCCGGCCGCGCAACGACGCGCGCCGTGCACGCGCCCGAAGGTCGCCCACGGCCGCCAAAACACGCAGTTCACTCGCAAGATGCTGCGCTCAGAGACGCTTCGGGAGTGCTCGGCACCGTGAGACGTCCGCGGTATTTCGATCTTGACCGGGCCATTCGAGCCCAGGAGCAGGCGTTAACTTGAGGCCGGCGAGGCCGTAGCGAACCGGCTTCCACGCGGCGGCCTCGCTTATTGCTGGGCTGCGGGGTCTGGTTGGGCTTGGCGGGACTCTCGTATGGCTAGTTGTTTGCGCCATTCTCGCCAGGTCAGCCACGTGATGATTGCATCGAAGATGGTCAGTGCGATGAGCCCGCCGGTGGGTTTGATCGCGATCCGGTACAGCTGGTATCCGATGAATAGGAGCAGCACGAGGATCAGCCACGGGTATGCCCATAGCTTGTTGCGTAGCAGTGCCCCGACGAGGAACACCTTCACGATGCCGTGTACCAGCAGGTAGATGGCGGCGAAGGTGACTGCGTTGCCGGTCAGGCCGTGGGTGTAGCGCAGCACATGGACGGCGATGTAGTCCTGGGGGTCTTCGGATAGCTCATGTTGGAAGATTCCTCGCGCCACGCGGTTGATGGTCGCGGGCGTCACTGCGAGCAGAAGAATTCCGCCGATGGTTTCGAGGACGCCGTCGAGCCCTTTGAGGATGATCCCGATCTCGAATGTGCGATCGAGCAGGCTGGCGGGCCTGAACCAGGTCATCGGAGGTGTCGACCGGTTTCTTCGTTGGCGATGATGTGGCGCGCGGTCGATGTGGCGTCGGCGCTGTGGTCGTGTGCGGCGATGACGCGTTCGAATAGCCGCTCGCCATCGCGTTGTACGGCCAGCGTCGCGGCGCCAGTGGTAGTCAACAGCAGCACCGAGGTTGCGATCGCGGCGAGGACGGGGCGTGCGCGGCGCACCCGCGGTGCCAGTAGCGCGGCGACCCGGGCAGGCACGTCGCCGCTGGTCGCAGCCGTCGTCGGTGCGGTCTGGTTGCGGTGGGCGTGCGCGGCTAGAGCGGCACGTGCGACCGCGTGCGCGACGGTGCGCCGGTCGCGTATCGCGTCGACGGCGTCCTCGTCGGCCCACCGCTCGACCGTCTGCCGCAGCGAGCGAGCGGTGGGGCGCAGGACCGGGTTGATGGACGCGGCGAGGTCGGCGACGAATAGCCACCAGGCGTGCCGATGCCGCAGGTGTGAGGCCTCGTGGGCGAGCAGCGCCTGCCGTTCTTCGGGCGCAAGGGCATCGAGCATGCCCCTGGTCACGATGATCCGGCCGGTGATCTCCGGTGTAGTGAACGCGTTCGGGGTATCCGACTCGAGGATGACCACCGAACCCGGGGAGCCGAGCCGACCGCAGGAGCGGTGCACCTCGATCAACGCCCGTGACCGGCGAGACACGAGGACAACTCCGGAAATTGTCGCGTACGCGAGCAGCACGATGCCGGCGCCTGCGGCGGCCGGTGGGATCGGCGCGTCGGCGCGCAGCGTCGCCGGCGACCAGCGGCCCATCTCGGCGATCTCCGGAAACTGGCCGACCAGCGTGAACGCGGCCACCGCGATGGCGAAGCTGCCCGCCGCCGCGAACACGGCGCTCGCCGGCACCAGCATGCGCACGGCAACCGCTGGGTCGATTAGCGGTGCGACACGCGGCGCCACTACGGCGTAGACGACGGTGCAGGCCAGCACGGCCAACATCGCGGCGATCACGGAAGGTCCGCTTCGTCGCGGGCGATCAACGCTGCGAGTACGGCGGCGTCCTCCGAGGACAGTGCACCGTGGAAGCGCGTCAACACAGCGGCGCGGTCGTCGTCCGCGTCCAGCAGCTGCTGCATGCGCCACGCGATCAGGGTCGCGTGGTCGGTCACAGCCTGATACGCGTACGCTCGACCGGCCGCCTGCCGGGTGACCTCGCCCTTGTCATGAAGTCGACTCAGCACCGTCAGCACCGTGTTGTAGGCAAGCTTCGAGTCGAGCGCCGCACGCACCTCTGCTGCCGTCATCGGGCGACCCTCCGCAGCGAGAACGTCCATGATCTCGCTCGCAAGATCGCCACGTTGACGTCGAGGACTGGGCACGCATACCACCCGAACTAACTACGACGTTTGTAGGACTACGACGCCGCCACCGTACCCGACCCGTCAGCAGGCAACAAACGTGGGTAACCAGGCCATCAGTCTGTGACCGACGCCCGCTCACGCGACAGCCTCGGCGTGTGGACCCGCCGCGTTCGCCGCTCCGCCCATCCGACCGCGAGCATGATCAGCGCGACAGTACCGACCATTTCGATGACGATCCCCCCGGCGACCGCCATGTCATCTCCGTCGAAGCCATACAAGATCCACTGCAGTCGCTCGACGAGCACCTGCGCGTGAAAGTGCGCCGATGCGGCGACATGCCTGACCAGGCCCGGGGCTGCAATGTCGACAGCGATCATCGAGACCCCACCGAGCGCGAGCGTTGCCGCAATCGCGCCCGCCAATTCCCGCGTCGAGCGGTGCGCCAGCGCCCGAACCCTCCGCCGGATCGGTGCCGTGCGACCGGACGTTTCATGGCGTGGGTGTTGATGTCTCATGAAACCCCTCCCAGCCCACACCTACGAAGTTTGTAGGATACGCTGGCTCCTACGTGAATCGTAGGAGATCTGAGGGGTAACGGCAGGTGAGCTGGTGAACGGATTCGGCTTTCAGCAGGTCAACGACTTCGCCAGGGCGACGCCGTGGCTTCATGGGCTGATCAGCGGGTACGCCAACTACGGAGTAGTGCTGTTTGCCGCTCTCCTGCTCGTCGGTTGGTGGATCGCACGCCGATCCGGCCAGGTCAGGTCGACCGCTGCCGTCGTTTGCGCTGTTTCGGCGACGCTGCTCGCGGTCGCGCTCAACCAGCCCATCGTCAACGCGGTGCATGAGGCTCGCCCGTACACCACACACCACTCGATCCTCGTCCTCGCCCAACGCAGCGCCGATTTCTCGTTCCCGTCCGATCACGCGGTCATGGCCGGGGCGGTTGCCACAGGCCTATGGTTCGTCTCGCGGCGGCTCGGCATCGTCGCGACCATTGCCGCGGTACTCATGGCCTTCGCCCGCGTCTACATCGGCGCCCACTACCCGCAAGATGTCTTGGCCGGACTTGCGCTCGGCTGCGCAGTGGCAACCCTGACCTACGTGACAACGCGTCGAATCGTTGCCCGCGTTCTCGGCGCAACAGCCAGAACCCGCTTGCGTCCGTTAATGATCGCCACCCCGGGGACAACCCGAACCGGGACGTCTGCGCAGGATGGCGACGAGTCGCGACCCCTTCACCCGGCTGAGCGTGTGCAATCACGGTAGGGCGCCCGCAACCGGACGGCTCAGTCGTTCGCCGCCCGCTGGTCGGCGCCTACACAAAGGCGGGGCCGGTTGGTGTCAAGGCGGCGGTCGGCTATCGCGAAGCGACGGAAGCGCCCTTGACGCCGGCCGGCGCGGTTGGACGATCGTCGCCAGGAGCGGGAGGCGACACGCGGTCACAAAGCCCCTGCCTCGCGGTGCGGCCGGCCGGCGCGCGCGCGTCGGCCATTCCGCCGGTAAAACTTGGAGCCGACGGCGGGACTCGAACCCGCAACCGCCCGATTACAAGTCGGGTGCGCTACCAATTGCGCCACGTCGGCGTGCCCTTGCGATCGTACTTGGCGATGGGTCGACTGGACGGCACCGGCCCGCGGGACGGCCGGTGGTCCATCACGAAGCCGATCAAGCGCCGATGATTGGCAGACGGAAGGCCTAAGCCGCCCGCGGGGCACCGAGGCCGGCCGGCCATTCGTCGGCCGACAGGTGGCCGAGTTGCACCAGTCGAGCGCGGATCGAGTTGGCCGAGCGCCCGAACTCGCATCGCAGGTCGGCGATCTCGGCACCGTCAGCGAAGCGAGCGGTCAAGAGCGCCTCCTCGTCGGGCGTCCATCGGGCGCCCTGATTCGGATATTGCCGTCGCCGGCCGTCGAGCTTGGGCGATGACGTTGCCCCATCGGCTCGTGCGGCGGCGGCCAATGCCAGACCGAGCAGCTCGCCCGCGACGGACAGGCTTTCGGTCGGAATCTCGCCGGTGACGCGGCCAACGGAGATGCCGGTGGCATCGGCGATGGTCAGCTTGACGGTTGTGAGCTGCGTCCCGACGTCAACGCCGACGAAGTGCTCGCGGCCGCCGTCGATCTGACGGCGCAACACGGCGGTGCGGGGTTCTTCGGCTTCCGCGGGAAGCCATCCAGATTCATCCATGCCGGCGACGCTAAACCCACCAACCGACAATCCGGGTACGGCAATCCACAAGCCCACCGCCGCGTGCTAGCCGGACAACGAGTCCCGCGAACCGCCGAGGGCCTCGACGATCTCGATGCCGAGCGCCTTCGCGAAGACGCGGGTTAGCAGCACGAGATCGTCGTTCGACATCGATGCTCCCCGCAGACTGGTGACACCACCGATGCCATCGAGCTGGCAGTGCGAAAAGCGCGCTCCCTCGGCCTTGGCCTGAGAAAACTGGGCGCCGGCGAGGTCGCAGTCGATAAACGTCGCCCCACCGATCGACGCATTGGCGAAGTCGGCGCGGGCCAAATTGCAGCCGCGAAACTCGACACGACGCAACCTCGAGGAACGGAACACGGCGAGGTCGAGCTTTGCGTCCTCGAACACCACATCGGACAGTCCGCTGTCAATGATCCCCGCGCCGGTCAGCCGTACGCCACGCAGCGTCGACCTCGTCAGATGTGCTTGGTACGCAACGATGTTGGACCAGTCGCCGCGATCGATTGCGACGTCACGGACCACGAGTCCCGGCAGTTGTGCGCCGGCCAAATCGACACGTTCGAGCCGGGCGGCGACGACCTCGACGTGCGCGCCAATGACGCGGCTGAAGTCGGCGCCGACCACATGCACGTTCTGGTAGCGACCCTCGGCCTCGATCCGCGCAATGTGACCGTCAATCTGGTCGAGGACGTTCGGGATCCGCGGCTTGGCCACCGGCGCCGACCGCCGA
>DASQPR010000066.1:0-3292 GCA_035643815.1 Micromonosporaceae bacterium
CGCCAGTGGTGCCTACACCGTTTCCGTCCCAGTCGGCACATACGACGCGACCGCAGCGGCGTATGGCTACGCCAGCAAGACGATCTCCGGCGTCGTCATCACCGACGGCGGTTCGGTCACCGAGAACTTCGCGCTTGATCCGGTTCCGACGTCGACGGTCTCCGGAACGGTCACCGATGGCTCCGGTCACCACTGGCCGCTCTACGCGACGATCACGGCCGATGGCGTGCCCGGTGGGCCGGTCTTCACCGACCCGTACACCGGCCACTACAGCCTGACGCTGCCGCAGGGCCAGACGTTCACGCTGCACGTCAGCGCGAACTATCCGGGTTACCAAGCGGTGACGCAGGACCTCACCGTTGGCACGTCAGACACCAACGCCGACATCAGTGTGCCGGTCGACGCGAACACCTGCGTTGCACCGGGCTACACGGTTGCCACCACCGGCTCGACCCAGACGTTCGACGGCACGACGACGCCGGCCGGCTGGTCGGTGGTCAATAACACCGACGTCGGCGGTTGGGAGTTCGACGATCCGCACCCCCGGGGCAACCTGACCGGAGGCAGCGGCGGCTTCGCCATCATCGACAGTGACTTCCTGGGCATCGACAACACCGAGGACACATTCCTTGTGTCGCCGACGACGGACTTCACCGGTGTCGCGAATCCGGATCTCGGGTTCGATACCGACTATCGCGCGCTGTCGTCGACCGCTGACGTCGATGTATCCGTCGATGGCGGTACGACGTGGACGAACGTGTGGGACCAGACGGCGGACTTCCGCGGCCCGGCCCATGTCGACCTCCCGCTCCCGATGGCGGCCAACAAGTCCGCCGTACAGGTGCGGTTCCACTACACCGGAACGTGGGCGTGGTGGTGGGAGGTTGACAACGTCTTCCTCGGCAGCCGCACGTGCAACCCGATCCCGGGCGGCCTCGTCGCCGGTACGGTCACCGACGCGAACACGCACGACGGCGTCATCGGCGCAACCGTCACCAGCGTGGACAAGCCGGCCGATCAGGCGATCACGGCGGCGACACCGGACGACCCGACTCTGGGCGACGGCTTCTACTGGATGTTCTCTTCGTTGACGGGCAAGCACTCGTTCACGGCGGCGAAGAAGAACTACGTGTCGAAGACGAAGTCGATCACCGTGGCGGCGAACTTCACCACTCAGGCGTCGTTCAACCTCGCCGCCGGACGTGTGAAGATCACCCCCACGAATGTCACGAAGACCGTGCCGTGGCAAGGGACGGCCAGTCAGATCGTCACCGTCAAGAACACCGGTGGCGCACCGGTCAACGTAACGCTCGGCGAGCAGGCGGGCGGTTCGACGCTGCTTACCGCGCACGGCGCACCGGTGAACCGGGTCAAGGGGAAGTACTCCCCGCTGTCGCTACACGGCAAGAACGGCACAGTGACAAAGTCGACCGGCGTCAAACCGGCCGACGCCACACCGGCCGACGCACCGTGGACCTCGATCGCCAACTATCCGGTGACGATCCAGGACAACGGCGCCGTCGCGTTGAACGGCACCATCTACTCGGCGTTCGGGTATGACGGCGGCGGGGACGAATCCTCGCTGTACGCCTACGACCCCGGCTCGGGCAGCTGGACCGCGCTCGCGAGTGCGACCGACACGCGCGAGAAGCCGGCGATGGCCGCGCTGAACGGGAAGATCTACGCGTCCGGCGGTTGGGGCGGCGACGGCAGCCCCGATGGCAAGACCGAGGTCTACGACCCGGCGACCGGCGCGTGGACGACGGCGGCGACCAACCCTGACCCGTTCGCGGGCTCGGGCGTCGCGGTAATCGGCAGCAAGATGTACGTCGTCGGCGGCTGCACCGCATCCGCCTGCGGCTCGGCCGATGTGAACGTCTACGACGCGGCCACCGACACGTGGAGCCAGGTCGCGGACTACCCGGAGCCGACCAGTTGGGAGTCGTGCGGTGCGATCGGCGGCACGCTCTACTGCGCCGGTGGCACGACCGACGCGGGCACTTCCGTGCACACGTACGCCTACGACGCGGGCAGTGATTCGTGGTCGCCGGAGGCCGATCTGCCGATCGACCTGTGGGGCTCCGGCTATACGGCCGCGGATGGTGAGCTGCTCGTCTCGGGCGGCGTGACGCAGGACAACGCGGTCATCACGAACCAGGGCTACGCGTTCGATCCGACCAGCGACGCATGGTCGCCGCTGCCGAACTCGAACAACACGCTCTACCGTGGCGGCAGCACCTGCGGCTTCTACAAGATCGGCGGCAACCCGGGTGGCTTCGGCGCCCCGCCGATGGCGAGTTCCGAGGTGTTGCCCGGATTCGTCGACTGTGGACAAACTGCGGACGTGAGTTGGCTAGCGATCGCTCCGACCACACTCACGATCGCGGCCGGCGCCAGCGCCACGTTCACTGTGGCCGTCGGCGCCAACGTCCCGGACATCACGCAGCCGGGCACGTACACGGCGGCGGTCACGGTCGGCACGGACACGCCGTACGCGGTGCCGGTCATCCCGGTGTCGATGACGGTCAACCCACCGAAGACGTGGGGCAAGATCACCGGCGCGGTCAACGGGCCCGCCGGCCCGATCGCCGGCGCGACCGTCCAGATCAACACGTGGGCGACGCATTACACGCTCAAGACCGATGCGCAGGGTCACTACGCCCTGTGGCTCGACGTCCGTAACAACCCGCTGCAGCTCATCGTGGCGAAGGACGGTTTCCAGCCGCAGACGACGACCGTACGCATCACGAAGGGCACCACGACGACGGTGAACTTCACGCTGCTGAAGGATTAGCGGCACGATTACACCGGGGCCCGGGCGGCGCGCGCCGCCCGGGCCTCCTCGTGCGTGCGGCAACGCGCGGCGGCGGCCGCGGCGGGTCAGATCCAGCCGCGCCGGGTCGCCTGCCAAATCAATTGCAGGCGGGTACGGGCGCCGGCCGCCTCGATCAGATCGCGTACGCGGCGCTGGACCGGCCGCGTGCCGAGATCGAGTTTCGTGGCGATCGCGTCATCGGTGAGGCCGTCCAGCAGTAGCGTCAGCAGCCGGAGATCATCCGGGCACGGTACGGCCAATGCCGGCTCGCCACACACTGGACCGGATTCCGTGATGCGTATCGGTTCGGCCACCGACCACGTCCGGTCGAACACGGCAAAGACCGACTCCTGCAGGCCGCCCGAGTGGATCAGGAGCGCATCCCCGCCGCTCGCCGCCGGAGTCACATCGACCGCTAACGCAGCAGATCCGGTGTCCGTCCACGCGGCCACCAGCGCGACCGACCGGTCGACGATC
>DASQPR010000067.1:0-3571 GCA_035643815.1 Micromonosporaceae bacterium
TACGCCGGATCGTCGACGAGGACCTCGCCGATCACATCGACCTGAACTTCGGCTGCAGCGTACGGAAGATCACCAGCAAGGGCGGCGGCTCAGCGATCCCGTACAAGCGGCGGTTGTTCGGGGCGATCGTCAAGGCGGCCGTGGACGCGGCCACTCCGGCCGGCATTCCCGTGACCGTGAAGATGCGTAAGGGGCTCGACGACGACCACCTGACGTACGTCGAGGCCGGTCGCATCGCGCAGGACGCCGGCGTCAAATGGGTCGCGTTGCACGCGCGTACGGCGAGCCAGCGCTACTCGGGCACGGCCGACTGGGATGCGATCGCCACCCTGAAACAGGCGCTCGACGTGCCGGTGCTTGGCAACGGCGACATCTGGGAAGCCGATGACGCGCTGCGTATGGTCCGCGAGACCGGCTGTGACGGCGTCGTGGTCGGCCGCGGTTGTCTCGGCCGGCCGTGGCTCTTCGCCGATCTCGCCGCCGCGTTCGCCGGCCGGCCGGAGCGGGTGTTGCCGACGCTCGGCGAGGTCGCCACCGTGATGCGCCGCCACGCCGAGTTGCTCGTCGAGTGGTGGGGCGCCGAGCGGGAAGCGGTCACCGACTTCCGCAAGCACGTCGCCTGGTATCTCAAGGGATTCCCGGTCGGTTCGGAAATCCGCCGCGCGATGGCTATGACGTCCTCGTTGATGGAGCTGGACGACTTGCTCGGCAAGCTCGATGCCGACGTCGAATTCCCGACCGCAAATCTCGGTCAGCCGCGAGGCCGGACGAACGCGCCGGCGAAGGTCGTGCTGCCGTACGGGTGGCTCAACGATCGCGACGACGTGACCGTGCCGGAGGACGCCGAGCACGACGACTCCGGCGGTTGAGCAATCGCGCTCATGGGCGCTCAACGACGCAACGCCCGGTATACCAGCACGACTAGCGGATCAGGGCAACCGCCACACGGTCGTCTCTTTAGCGTCGACGTCCTCGAGATCGCGGATCACCGGCACCGTCAACGACGCGACGCGGGCGAGATCGCCGGTCGGCACGTAGGCACGACCCGGATCACCCGCTAGCACGTCGGCGCCGCGGTCGCGCGCAGCGCGCAGGAAGCGCATCATCGCTGCGGCCATCTCGCGGTTGTAGAACACGTCGCCGGCCAGGACTACGTCCGCGTCGGTCACGGATTCCACCAACAGATTCCCGTGGTACGGCCGGATTTCGCGCGCGTTGGCCGCCGCATTCAATCGGATTGCCGCGATCGCGTACGGGTCGATCTCGTTCGCGACAACGGATCGTCCCCCGGCGAGCGACGCGGCGAGCGCGACCAGACCGGAGCCGGCCGCGAGATCGAGTACGGTTCGGCCGGCGACCAGCTGCGGATGGTCAAGCACGTAGCGGGCCAACGCCTGCCCGCCAGCCCACGGAAAAGCCCAGAACGGCGGAGCCAGACCCGGACCGCCGTGGATTTCCTCGGTGATCTCCCACAATGCGATCGCGTCATCCGCCTGGTACGTCTGGATCTCCGGTACGAGCGGCACCGGCGCGAGCCCGGTGTGCCCGAGCACGAACGACTCGGCGGCCTCCACCGTCACCGACATACTCACATTGTCCTGGTCAGGTCGTGACGCCCGCGCGGCGGAGTCGCTCGGCCGCCTCGTCCGGCTGGAGCGCGACGTGACCGTCGAGGCGCCACTTCTTCTCGTTGAACGCCCGCACCCAGAGTCCGGCCGCCCAGGCCGCGCCGATTTCATCCAGCGACCAGACGCGTCCGGCCGCGTGCTGGTACGCCTCGATGAAACTCGCCGTCTGGTCGATCGTTGCCGCCGGTCCGGCCCCGCTCGGCCACACCGCCGCCGCGAAGCCGACGATCGTCGCTTCCGGCGCCACGATGATGCTGTCCCAGTCGTGTACGACCGCCGATGTGTGGCGCAGCCGCGAGGCGGCAGCAGACCGGGCGGCCGTGGAGCGCAGCGGCGCCGCCTCGGGGGCCGCGACGGACAACTCCCGCCAGCGGACGTTCTGCGCCTCGAAGTCGCCGTGGCCGACGACCATGTTTGCGGCAAAGGCAGTGAGCCGCTGCTGTACGGCCCGGCCGACCTCATCGAGGAACGCCGTGTCCGGCAGCGTGTTCAGATCGTCCGGTCGATCGTCGGCCGCCGGCCAGACTCCCGGACCGCCGTGATTCCAGGCGTTCCACGGCGGCGGCGGATCGAGCGACGGAAGCCGCGCCGCCGGCGGGGCCAGCCGGATCATGCGCGCGAGCAGGGTTGCGTACCCGTCAACAGCGCCTGGATCCCCGGGCCGCAGCATGTCGCCACCCGGCACCCAGGCCTCCGCGCTCGCCGCAAGTCCAGTGCCGTTGCCGAACGGCACCGGGCCGATCAGCGGCTCCGGGCACGGAAAGCCCGCACGCCATAAATGCTGCTGGACATAGGCACAGCCGGCGAGCCGCGTCTGCGACGGCCGCACCTTGACCACCACCCGGCGGCCGTTGGCCAGGAGGAGTTCGCTCACTCGGGACAGGTGACCGTGGGACGCGAGGATCTCGGTTGGTCGCGCACGAAGCCACATCGCACACCAGTCGGCGATCGCACGATCGTCCACGTCATCGGGTCGCACGAAAGCAAAACTACCGGCCGCCTACGGATGCTGAGGTCAACCGCACGGTGCATGTCACACGCCAGCGATTTGTACGGGAGTTGGGCGGCGCGCGCCCGAAGACCGGCCAACTCCCGTACGAATACCGGCGGGCGGCGAACGACACGCGGACAGCGAAGCGGAGCCGCGAGGCGCATGTCACGACCGACGCAGCGCGCATCCGGACGCCCGGCCCGGCAGAATGCACGGCGTGACGCAAGCAGCCACGAACCCAGCCGCCAATGCAGCGACCACCGACGCCGCCGCGTCGATCAACGAACGCATCGCCAGCGAACTCGGCGTTCGCGCGACCCAGGTCGCGGCGGCCGTGGATCTCCTCGACGGCGGGGCGACCGTGCCCTTCATCGCGCGATACCGGAAGGAGGTCACCGGCACGCTCGACGACACGCAGCTGCGTACGCTGGCCGAACGCCTGCAATACCTGCGAGAGCTGGCCGAACGTCGGGCGGCCGTGATCGAGTCGATCCGAGCGCAGGGCAAGCTCGACGACGCGCTGGAAGCCGCGATCTGGGCCGCCGACTCTAAGGCACGGCTAGAAGACATCTATCTGCCGTACAAACCGAAACGGCGGACGAAGGCGCAGATCGCTCGCGAGGCCGGCCTCGAGCCACTGGCCGACAAGCTGCTCGACGATCCGTCGGGCGACCCGGCGACGACCGCGGCCGCATTCGTCGACACGGATCGTGGCGTCGCCGACGTCGCCGCCGCGCTAGACGGTGCGCGCGCGATCCTCGTCGAACGATTCGCGGAGAACGCCGACCTGATCGGCGAGCTGCGCGAGACCATGTGGTCGCGCGGCCGACTCGTATCCCTGGTCCGAGACGGCAAACAGGACGAAGGCGCGAAGTTCGCCGACTACTTCGACTTCGCCGAGCCGTACGTGAAGCTTCCGTCGCACCGGATTCTCGCGATGTTCCGCGGCGAG
>DASQPR010000068.1:0-5084 GCA_035643815.1 Micromonosporaceae bacterium
AGGGCTTCGAGACCAAGGTTGTCGGCGTCACGACCGGTCCCAATGGTGAGGGCTACGAAGCCATCGAGGGCTCCGACGTCGTCGTGATCACAGCGGGTCTGCCTCGCAAGCCCGGCATGAGTCGGATGGATCTGCTGGGGACGAATGCCAAGATCGTTCGTCAGGTCGCCGAGAACGTGGCCAAATACGCGCCGAACGCGGTCGTCATCGTGGTGTCGAATCCGCTCGACGAGATGACGGCGCTTGCTCAGATCGCGACCGGCTTCCCGCGCAACCGCGTGCTCGGCCAGGCCGGCGTGCTGGATACCGCGCGTTTCACCAACTTCGTCGCCGAGGAACTCGGTGTCCCGGTCCGGTCGGTCAAGACGCTGACGCTCGGCTCGCACGGCGACACTATGGTGCCGGTGCCGTCGCACTGCACGGTGGATGGCAAGCCGCTGGACCTCGTGTTGTCCGCCGAGAAGATCGAGGAACTGGTCGTCCGTACGCGCAACGGCGGCGCCGAGGTTGTCGCACTATTGAAGACCGGCTCGGCCTACTACGCACCGTCCGCCGCCGCCGCCCGGATGGCCAAGGCCGTCGCCGAGGACTCCGGCGAGGTGATTCCGGTCTGTGCGTGGGTGGACGGCGAATTCGGCATCTCCGGCGTCTACCTCGGTGTGTTGGCGGAGATCGACGCGACCGGCGTACGCAAGGTCGTCGAGACCGATCTCACGGACACCGAACTCGTTTCGCTGCGCGAGGCGGCGGAGGCGGTTCGGGCCAAGCAGGCCGACGTCGCCAGCATGTAGGCGCCACCGGCGACCAACGGCGTCGCCACAGTTGTACGGAAGTTGGCCGGTTGTGGTGCCGGACGACCACCACTTGTACGGGAGTTGGCCGGGTCGCAAGCCTTGACGACCGGCCAACTCCCGTAGAGTTGCGCGTCCTCGCCTGGCGCCAGCCCGCGCCCGGCGCCGGCGCCCTCGCCCGTCGTCGGCGGGTCCCGCGGCTGCGCGGCCGATGACCGCCGGATCTAGGCCGACGCGACGGCGACCACGAGCGCGGCCAGGGACAGCGCGGATGCGGTGACGTAACTGCCGATCGGTATACGTCGGGATTCCTCGGGCCGCGGCGCTTTGCCGCGCGGCCGCAGTGTCGTGACGACTGGCCCCATGACGATGATCATTACGCCGAGTACGGCCGCCACGCAGGCCCACTGCCAGCCGATGAGGAACGCGGCGCCGCTGCGCGTCATCTGCATTCGAGTCACGAGATTGCCGTGACCGTCACCGGGGATGGGCAGGAACACGATCGCGAGTGCGATGAGTGCGGCGATCGGCACTCGCCACAACCAGACGTACCAAGACGGTCGGGCGAGGCGGTGTCCGTCCGACTCCTTGATCCGCTGCATGAGCAACGTGCTGTCCGGGAGTGGGCCGACATCGGGGCGGCCGTATCGACGACGCTGGTCCCGATCGAGCAGGATCGCCGCGAGCGGCAGCAGCCCGTACGTGCACCATCCGGCCACTGCCATGCCGATTGGTACATCCCCAGTGACACTCTTCGCTACGTCGAACAGTCGAGGCGTCACCGCGTCACGGGCGAACTCGACGGCGATCGCAACTGCCGCGAGACCGCCGAGCGCCGCGATGACGATGACGCGCCGGCGCACGCGCGTGTTGCGCTGGACGCGATGCCGGGTCGCTGTTCGGGCCGCGGGGGAAGACGAGGCGGACACAAGCGGTGACAGTACCGAGCCGTCGCCGTACCCACCAGGGTTTGTGCAGCTCAAATGTGTTGCGATGGATGACACCGCCCCGGACTGTGCCGTCTGCCAAGCTTCCAGTACGCTCGTACTGTTAATGAGATCCGAGAGGAGCGCCACCGACCATGGCGAAGATCAAGGCGAACAACCCCGTCGTCGAGCTCGACGGTGACGAGATGACGCGGGTCATCTGGAAGCAGATCCGTGAGCAGCTGGTACTGCCGTACGTCGACGTCGACCTGGAGTATTACGACCTCGGCATCGAGCACCGCGACGCGACCGACGACCAGGTGACCGTCGACGCGGCCAACGCGATCAAGCGCCATGGCGTCGGCGTCAAGTGCGCCACGATCACCCCGGATGAGGCGCGGGTCGCCGAGTTCGGCCTGAAGAAGATGTGGCGGTCGCCGAACGGCACGATCCGCAACATCCTCGGCGGCGTCATCTTCCGTGAGCCGATCGTCATATCGAACGTGCCGCGCCTCGTACCGAGCTGGACAAAGCCGATCATCATCGGCCGTCACGCCCACGGCGACCAATACAAGGCGACTGACTTCGTGGTGCCCGGTCCGGGCAAGGTGACCATCACTTACCAGCCCGCCGACGGCGCCGCACCGATGGAGCTCGAGGTGGCGGACTTCGCGGGTGGCGGCGTCGCCATGGCGATGTACAACTACGACGACTCGATCCGCGACTTCGCCCGCGCATCGTTCCGCTACGGCCTCGACCGCAACTACCCGGTCTACCTGTCGACCAAGAACACGATCCTCAAGGCGTACGACGGGCGCTTCAAGGATCTGTTCGCCGAGGTCTTCGAGACCGAGTTCGCCGACGAGTTCAAGGCCGCTGGCCTCACGTACGAGCACCGGCTGATCGACGATATGGTCGCCGCCGCGCTCAAGTGGGAGGGCGGATACGTCTGGGCGTGTAAGAACTACGACGGCGACGTCCAGTCCGACACGGTCGCCCAAGGCTTCGGTTCGCTCGGCCTCATGACGTCCGTACTCATGACGCCGGACGGCCGAACCTGCGAGGCCGAGGCAGCCCACGGCACCGTGACCCGGCATTACCGGCAGTGGCAGAAAGGCGAGAAGACCTCGACGAACCCGATCGCGTCGATCTTCGCTTGGACACGCGGCCTCTCCCATCGTGGCAAGCTCGACGGCACTCCCGAACTCGTGGGATTCGCCGACGCGCTCGAGCAGGTCTGCGTCGAGACGGTCGAGAGCGGCCAGATGACGAAGGACCTCGCGCTGCTGATCAGCCGCGATGCGCCGTGGCTGTCGACCGACGAGTTCATGAACGCCCTCAACGACAACCTGGCCCGCAAGCTTGGCGCCTGACGTACGTCGTTATCCAGGTCGGCCGGAGCGTTGCGCTCCGGCCGACCTTTGTTTGACGGGCTTCGTGTGACGGGCCGGTTTGACGGGTCGCGCGCCGCGCATGTTCATCGCTCTAGTGGACGGTACGAAATGATCTCGTGCTGGAACATGTGAGCGAATATTGGCGAGGCGGCCGCCGTAGGTTACTGACCGGCAGCGTCCCTTTCCATGGGTTGCGTACGATACGTCCGTATAGTTGGTTTTGGTGGCCGGAGAGGCGGCAAGGGCGATTACGCGGCACGACCCGGCCGATACCGGGGAACATCGTTCTCGGGCCGAGTCGGTTCGAGCCGTACGACGTCTCCGCGTTGTTTTCCTGGCCGCGATGGGCGCCACGCTTGTCGTGTATTTGGTGCTTCCGGCCACGCGTACGGCAATGTTGGTCGTGATGGGCCTGCTAGGGGCCGCGGCCATTGCGTGCGGCTGCGTCGAGCAGCGACCGCCTCGCGCGGGTGCGTGGGCGCTGTTTGCCGTCGCGATCGTTCTCCTGGCGGCTAGCGAGGTCGGCTTCGACATGGTCGCGAAACGACCGACCCGACCCCATCCGTCGGGCGCCGATCTGATATTCATTGCGGCCTATCTCCCGCTAGCTGTCGCTCTATTGTGGCTCGGGCATCCCCGTGCCGCCGGCCGCCGTTGGCCCGCTGCGGTCGACGCGGCGATCCTCAGCCTCGGCTGCACGCTCGTCGTGTGGATACTCCTTATCCGCCCAACCGTGATCGACCTGGATCTCAGCGGCATCGGCAAGATCACGGCGATCGGCAGTTGGGTCGGCACCGTGACGGTTTTCGCCGCTGCGGTGTTGCTGCTCGTGACGTGGCGCTCGAATATCGCCGCCGTGCTACTCGGCTGCGCCATCGCCGCGCTGATGGTCACTGACCTCTTGTACGGCGCTGGTCTGCGCGACGATGTCTGGCACACCAGCGAACCGCTTGATCTCGGAGTCTTCGCCTGTTGTGTCTTGTTGGGTACGGCCGCGCTCGTCTCCGCGATGACCCGGGTGGCATCGATTCCGATTGCAGCGGACCAGTTAAGCGTCGTGCGATTGGTCGTATTGGCGACTGCCCTGCTCATAGCGCCCACCGCGCTTTTCGTCGAGGCGACCAACGGTTCGATTCACAATGGGATTGCAATCGCCACTATCTCCGTTGCTCTGAGCGTCCTTTTGCTGGTCCGCGGGGCCCTCGCCGTTCGCATGCTGCGCCGTCGCGGCCTAGCCGACCGGGCCGCCGCTGACGCCGCCCGGACACTCGACTTTGCCACCGACGTCGACTCGGTTCGAACAGCGCTGAACGAAGCGTTGGCCAAAATCCTTGATGGCCACGGCAATGGTTCAGTTGTGCTCGACGTTGCCGGGTCCCGGGCGCTCCCGTCGATTCCGCGTGGCGATTCCGACGTCACCCCGCAGACCGCTGCGCTACGTATCCCATTGGCCACTACCGATGGCACGGACACCGGCGGGCCGAGGCCTGAAGTCCGGTTCTACGGACCGCGGGCCGAGCTCGTAGATCTATCCGACGTGTTCTCTATTCTCGCCGGACAGGCAGCGACGGCACTACACCGCATCGAGCTGGCCAACCTGCGACTCGACGAGGAAAAGCAGCAATACTTCCGAACTCTTGTCCTGAACAGCACTGACGTGATCCTCATTTGCCGCAACGGAACGGTGGCGTACGCGAGCCCGTCCGCGATGACCATGTTTGGCCGCGACGTCGTCGGTGAACCCTGCGCAGACCTGGTTACGCCGCGACCATCAAGCGGCCTTCGGGAGCACGCATTCATAGCCGACACGCAGGAGGAGGGCAGTGTCGTCACGCCGGACGGTGTGGCCGCCGTCGTCATCCACCGTCGTGACCTCACCGATGATCCGACCGTCGCTGGGCACGTCCTTACCATTCGGGACGTAACGACACAGCTGCGCCTTCAACGGGAACTAGCATTCCGAGCATCACACG